>JAGVPT010000182.1 GCA_020052095.1 Bacteroidota bacterium
AGCTGATTGATTGTCATTTATTCCTCCTGTGTTATTACAGGAGGAATCTACCACTTTTTTCTCTCTTTGTCAATATGGGCCATTTTTGTCGTAGACCCGAAGTGGGACATTATCGAGCTATCCGATTGCTCGCAGCAATCGGATAGCTTCCTAATCAATTATTCGGCGCGCCGATGATGATCCATTGACGAACCGCTTCAATCTCATCCGGAGTCAGCTTGTCGCTTCCTTTTGGCATTAGTTCGCCTTGTGTAGAATCTGGCGAAGTAATCTTGATGTACAAAAGGCTTGAGTCCGGACTCCCGGATTTTACTCGAAACAGCGGGGGAGTGTTCATTCGGTCTGTGGTACCCGGTACGCCGACCAACTGACGATACGAGTTTGCACCAACAAGGCTGAGACCTCCTTTCACTCCGCTTCCATGGCACGATGGTGCATTGCAACGTACATCAAATATTTCTTGTTGCAGAGATGACAGTTTCGGTTCGAGAACCTTAGGGGGTTCATGCGATTTCTTTTTCATGTTACACGAGATTTGAATGAAGCTGATCCAGGCGACTAAAATAATTAGCAGAGTGCGCATCAGACTAAGGTGCCAATAGTATGGTGTGAGAAGATCGTGAGTAGACAAAATAGAGAGTATGCCAAAGACTTTCAAGCTGAGAGAGGTGATTGCTCGGATTTACACAGATTGCACGCAGATGCTTTGCTCTTGCATTGGTTAGGTCATGTAATTGTTCGCGCGGGGCCGCAAGCTTCCATCATTCCATTATTCCATCATTCCATCACTCCATTATTCCATCATTCCATTATTCCACCATTCCATCCATTCTCACCGAGATCAGCCATTCCCCATCCTCCCAAATATTTTCAAGCGTTTGCATCCTTCTCCAACTTTCGCTACTTTTCCCCCCACGTTTCTGCCGACGGCGCTTACAAACCTTTCCGCTTGTGTACTATGAGTCGACGATTCCTCCTATTCTCACTCTTCTTTGTCGCTGCTTCATCGTTACTTTACCCGCAGACACCTGACTCAACGCGTGCTCAACGAATCTCCACGCAGCAGGCGCGACATTCCGAAGAGTGGGTACGCCGTGGCGTTATCTACGAAATTTACACCCGCTCATTTTCTCCCGAAGGAACGTTCGCCGGCATCGAGAAGCGATTGCCGGAGTTGAAGAACCTCGGCGTTACAATTCTCTGGCTCATGCCGATCCATCCTGTGGGGGTTCTTCACCGGAAAGGGACGCTCGGTAGCCCGTACTCCATACAAGATTACTACGCTGTCAATCCGGAATTTGGCACAATCGACGATTTTAAGCGATTGGTCAAACGGACGCACGAGCATGGCTTCCATCTCATCATTGACCTCGTGGCAAATCACACCGCGTGGGACAACAAGCTCATCGACAAACATCCGGAATGGTTTACAAAAGACCGCGCCGGGAACATCATCTCCCCAAATCCCGATTGGACCGATGTTGCCGACCTCGATTATTCGCAGCCAGGCCTGCGCAGCTCTATGATAGAGATGATGAAGTATTGGGTTCGCGATGTCGACATCGATGGATTTCGATGCGATGTTGCGGAGATGGTGCCGACAGATTTCTGGGAAAACGCCCGCTCGGCATTGGAGAGCATTAAACCGGTGATGATGATCTCCGAGGGATCGTATCCCGAACACCATCTTCGGGCATTCGACGCAACCTATGGTTGGAATATCTATCACGCCCTCGCTCCTATCATCAAAGGAGAGAAACCTGCGAGCGTTTTCGATGCCGAACTAGATCTTGAGGAAGCCAGCTATCCTCGAAATGCTCTGCGCATGCGCTTCAGCTCTAATCACGATGAGAATGCCTGGGACGCATCCGACGTTGAGAAATTCGGCAGCAACGGTGCAAAACTTGCCGCCGTCCTAGTAAGCACGATGCCCGGTATTCCGTTGTTGTACAACGGACAGGAAGTTGGAAACAAAAGAAAGCTCGGGCTTTTCGAGAAAGTTAGTATCGATTGGAAGGGTGGCGATGAGTTCAGGACGTTGTACACCAGGCTATTCGAGCTTCGGAAAAACCAGCCCGCGTTTTTTGCCGGAGAACTGATCCGCATTGCTACAACAAACGACAAACGCGTTTTTGCTTTTGCACGGGTGAGCGGACCGAACAAATTCATCGTCGTTTGCAATTTTGACACGAGCGCGTTCAGCGGCTCGATAGATCTTTCATCCCCCCGGCTTGGAATTAATAACCAAATCACGTTGACCGATGTGTTCACTTCACACACTGCAACGACACGTTTGCTTCCATCGAAATTAACCCCGCTTGAAGTCCCTGCGGTTGGATTTCGTATCGTGCAAATCGAACAAGAACCGTCTCACTAACCTTTTCGAGGTTTGACCATGGCACAACAGCACGAACGATTGATGTCTCTCGATGCATTTCGCGGCGCGACTATTGCCGGAATGATGCTCGTCAACAATCCTGGCACCTGGAGCACGATCTACCCGCAGTTGGAACACGCGGAATGGAATGGCTGGACATTCACCGACTGGATTTTTCCGTTCTTTCTCTGGATTGTCGGCGTTGCAATGACGATGTCCTTTGCACATCGACAGGAGCGCGGCGACACGAAGAAGCAGCTTCTTATCCAGGTGGTGAAGCGATCGCTTATTATTTTCGGGCTTGGCTTATTTCTTGCCGGCTTCCCGTTTTTCAACCTTTCCACTATTCGGATCCCCGGTGTGTTGCAGCGAATTGCCGTATGCTATTTTATTGCGTCATTGATCGTTTTCTATACAAAGAATATGCGGACGCAGGTCTATTGGTTGGCCGGGTTTCTGATCTCGTACTGGTTGATGATGAAGCTGATTCCTGTTCCGGAAATCGGTGCGGGTATTATGGAAAGAGGAAAGAATTTTTCGGCATATATTGATTCAATGTTTTTGTCGGGACACATGTGGGGGTACACGAAAACATGGGATCCCGAAGGCATCGTCAGCACGCTTCCGGCTGTCGCCACTACGCTTTTCGGCGTGATGACCGGACATTACCTTCGCTCGCAACATTCGAAGGAGGAAAAAACGGCATGGATGTTTGTCGTCGGGAATATTTTACTCTTCGTCGGAGCGACGCTCGACATGTGGCTTCCCATCAACAAGAGCATTTGGACAACTTCATACAGCATTTTCATGGCAGGCTGGGCGCTTGTATGTTTTGCGATGTTCTACTGGATTATCGATGTAAAGGGCTACAAGCGGTGGGTAAAGCCCTTTATTATTTTCGGAATGAATGCCATCACGGTGTTTGTCATTTCGGGAATGATCGGACGTTTGTACGGTTCGGTGATCAAGTTGAAGCAGCCTGATGGATCGGAAATATCGCTGCAGGGGTATATTTTCCGAACCTTCTTTCTGCCGCTGGCGAGTCCGATCAATGCCTCGCTGATCTATGCAATTTGTTTTCTGCTGTTCCTCTATTTAACTGCGTGGATCATGTGGAAAAGAAAATGGTTCTTGAAGGCGTGACGGGGAGCGCGTCATTTTGGCCGGACGTTATGCGATTGCTCTTAACAATCGCATGACCTGAAAATGTACCACTGCCGTAATTTTTAAAGCCTTGACTTTGAGGATTAAAATCAACAAATTTTTGCAGTTGGGTTGGCGTGGTTCTTATTTGGTAAAAATTTCGGCGCTAAGGAGGCATACATGGCAACGGAAACTCAAAAAGGCATTGGTCTGCAATGGAAGTGGATCGGGATCGGCACAGTCATCGGAGTAGTGATAACAACGTTTCTTTTCCAGATCATGTCCGACACTTTCAACTCATTTTACATCCCTCTCTTCATCGGTCTCCTCTCCTTTGTAATTATGGGGATAATTATCGGCTACAAATCGCCGGGCTACACTTTGAAAGAGCCGGCCATCGCCGGGGTCTTTGCGATGGGCATCACCATCGCGGTTCTTCACTACGTCTTCGATTATAACCCGCCCGAAGGACAGATGATCGCTGCTCCGTTTATCGCGTTCGTACTCGCCTTGATTGGTGGCTGGGTGGGCGAAGAGTTGCAGGGGTCACACGAGCGCGCGGCGGAAACAAAAAAGGTCGGTGGCTTTGAGTGGGCGTGGGTTATTACCGGAACGGTGGTTGGGTTCATCCTTAACAACATCTTTGTTTACGGATTGTTTGCCCTGCTGAGATTCGGTGTCGCCGGTATTCTGATTTCACTCGGCACAAGTTTTATTGTTGCCGGCATTATCGTTGGCTATAAATCCCCCGGAGTCACTGTTAAGGAGGCGGCACTTGCCGGCGTTCTTGGTGTTATCATCAACTTCTTCTTCATCTATTACGGTTTCGGGGCTATGCTCGATATGCAGTATCTTTTGATCAGTCTGGCGGGCGCATTTATTCTCTCGTTCGTCGGCGGTTGGGTGGGGGAAGAGATGCAGAAGAGAAAAGAGAGCAGGGCAAAATAGGAGCAACGGAAAGCTTTTCTTTAAACGAAAGGGTTCACGGAATGTGCGTGAACCCTTTTTTGATTTCGCGGCCGTCGAGAAACGAGCGGCGTGGTGAAAAGCGCTATCAGGTCTTCGGCCGCTTGGGCAGATTCTTTGTCAGCGCATTCATAATTCCGCCCGATCTCTTCTTCTCTGAAACTTTTTGGAGCGGTACGTTGTCGTGCTGTTTGTTTATGAACACTTGCTGCCCGATTGCCAGGAGGTTGAAGACAAAGTAATACAAGTTTAATCCGGACGGCAGACTGTTGAAGATAAGAGTCATCATCACCGGCATTATCCACACCATTGCTTTCTGTCGCGGGTCGGTTGTTGTCATCTTAGTCTGTATAAACATCGTTATTCCCATCATCAATGCAAGCCCGCTGATGTTGTGTACGCCGACAAGGGGGAGCGTCAACGGCAAATCGAAAATCACATCCGGCACTGACAGATCCTTTATCCACCAGACAAAATCTGCCTGACGGAGTTGAATCGAGTTCGAGAACAACGCATAGAGCGCATAGAGAATCGGCATCTGCAGCAGGAGCGGCAGACAGCCACCTGCAGGATTGACGCCGTAATCTTTGTAGAGCTTCATGATCTGAATATTCACCTGATTCGGATCGTCCTTAAATTTCGTCCGAATCTCCTCCATCATCGGCTGCAGTGCTTGCATTTTCTTCATCGACTTCATACTGCTTCGCGTCAGCGGATGAAGTACGATTTTTATGATAATCGAAAACAAAATTATTACGATGCCGTAGTTTGCAATGAACATGTGCAGCAGTTTGAAAAGCGGGATAAACGCGTACTCCGTGATGGGGCGAATCCACGACCACCCCAGGTTCATGATGTGGTCGAGTCCGCGATTGAATCCTTTAATGATGTCATAGTCCAGTGGCCCCAGGAACAGCGTGAAGCGCGCAGTCTCCTCCATAGCGTTCTTGAAGGGGACTTTCAACCCGATCGAATAATGTTCGACGATGCCCTGATTGGGAGCAGCCTCGCACCCTCCTTCAAGGTAGCCGCCTTGCGCCTTTTTATCTTCCGAGAGGAGGACAACGGCGAAATATTTACTACGCGTTGCGACCCATTCTGTGGCACCGTTTGTGTTTGAGATGGGCGTTTCCCCCGGACTTGATGCGTTGACCGTCGTTACTTCGCCCCCCGCGTACAAGAACGCCTCTGCCGCCTGGGACTCGTCCGTGCTGCTGTGTTCGACGTAGCGGATCCCATTCTCCCAAATTACCTGATATTCATAATTCGCGATAATGTCTTGCATTCCGACAAGTTTGATGCCAACGTCCAGAGCATACGCATTGTTTTTAAAGTGAATCGTCTTGATCACGCGTCCCGTGCCGGCGTTGAGCACAAGATCGATGGTATACTCATCGTTGCCGGTAAGGCGGACACTCCGTGTCGGTGGAAGGGCTGCCGCAAAAAACAAACTTTTTGTATTGATCAGCTTGCCTTCGGTAGACGTGAAAAGCAGGCTTAGGTCCCCGCTCGATGTATTCTTGATAAGTTGGACCGGGTGCTGATCCCACGTTTTGTAGTTCTTCAACTCAAAACTCTTCAGAGTTCCCCCTTTTGTTGAGACCTCTGCGATATAAAGATCGCTTTCTATCGTCACGACGCTCTCATTACCGATGGCAGCTCGCGAGAAGAATTTTCCGAGCGAATCTTTCTGTGAAAGCTGTTGGGGCTGAACTCTGCTTTCCTCGAATTTCTTTTCTGCCGGCTGGTTTATCGCTGCCGTAGAATCTTTTCGCTGTCCGCTCGTCTGCTTTCCATTTTGGAGCTGCTGTGCCGGGCGGGGTGAACTCCACCACATCCAGATCATCAAAACCAGGGCGATAAGAACAAAACCAAGAGTTGTCTGTTTATCCATTTACATCGTGCTCCAATTCAAAATTGTACGGCCATGTATTCACACAACCGGGTCGTAGCCGCCTTCATGCCACGGATGACACTTGCTTAATCGTCGAACTGCCAACCATGTTCCTTTCCAAGCGCCGTGCCTCTCAAGTGAGGCAATTGCGTAGTGCGAGCATGATGGGTAAAACCTGCACGAGTTGGGGGGCAGAAGGGGGGAAATTAGTAGTTGATAGAGGCGGACAATTGCGATCATTACGTGTCTCATTGCGGCCTCAAAGTGAAGAAATAATTTTTGGCATCAGGGCGTTCCACTCGTTTTCAATTGTCGCAAGCGAGATCTGCCGCGCTTGCATGGTGTCTGCTTTCCGAAACATAATGATAAGTTCGAACTGCAGATTTTTTTTACTCGCGGCCTCATACAATAGCGCCTTGTTCTTTCGGAACGCCTCACGCATTAGTCGTTTCAATCTGTTTCGGTCTACGGCAAGTGCAATGCTTTTACGTGGAACGGCAAATCCTACTTGTACCGACGGGGTTGATTCCCGATGTGTTGTGAAGTGGCATTGCAGCAGAGCACCTTGAGCACGCTTTCCATTTTTCAAAATGTCGGAAAAAACGGAATATCCTCGGAGGATTTCAGATTTACGAAGTGTGTTTCGCACACATTCAACCTTTGTTGTCTCTCTTCAAAACCGGGAAAAATGATGCGCCGTTATCGGGAATATCCAGGCTTACTTCTCGTCGCTCACGGTCAGCTTGTGGCGACCTTTTGCCCGACGCCTGGCGAGAACTTTTCTTCCGTTTTTGGTCGACATGCGCGCTCGGAATCCGTGGGCGTTTTTGCGTTTTCGTGTATGAGGCTGGTATGTTCGTTTCATTACTGGTCTCCAAATAGATTCCAAACAAAAAAGGGTTGCCTCATCTTCAGACAATCCTTTTTTGCCGTTAACCGGCGCAACTTTAAACAAAATATGAAAAATGCCCTTGATAAACAAGAACTATTTCCCGCCAGAAAATATCGCTTGACAAACCTCATATTTGTGTTGTATAATTTAGCGTGTGAGAGAGGTAAAAAATTGTGTGAATAAGATGTGAATAACCTCTGTTTTGATTTCTAATACTTCTCTCCCCATATTCCATTGCAGAAAATAATCTAATGTGGATTTGTGGATAAGTAGTAAACAAGTTTTTTAGAAGCGTTGCAGTTGAACATTTTGGGTGTGTTTGTCTCATGTGTATAATTTTCTAATCGGCCGTAACTCTCTAATTCATGCTGTTTTGTGTTGTGGATAAGTATGTTGACAAATTAGCGTTCCTTGTTGATAACTTCTTAAGTGTTTGAGTTACATATGGAAAACCAACTTGATATCATTGCTACCCCTGCTGTAGATCAGAGCGCTCTCAGTATTTGGTCAGCTTGTCTCTCATCCATCCAGGGCCAAGTTCCAAGTCAAAGTTTCAAAACATGGTTTGAGCCTGTAAAGGCATCAAAACTTGAAAACGGCGAGTTGACTGTGCAGGTACCTAGCCAATTCTTTTATGAATGGCTTGAGGAACACTACTACTCACTCATCAAGGCTACGATCTCACGCTTTATGGGTGAAGATGCACGGTTAACCTATGTCGTGGTTCCTCCCGACGAAGCGGGAAACGGCTCGGATGTTCATCCGGCGGCTGCTATCAGGCTTCAAAATGATCCGGCGGTTTCGGCCATCCGTCTCGGGCCTTCGTTTTCCCTAAAAGAAAGCGAAGAAAATCTTCCACCTTCAAAGACGTTTCTTAACCCGCGTTACACGTTCAACAATTTCATTAAAGGGGATAGTAATCAACTTGCAAGGGCAGCAGCGTCGGCTGTGTCTAATAATCCCGGCGGTACTTCCTTTAATCCTTTAGTTATCTATGGCGGAACGGGCCTCGGCAAAACGCATTTGATCCAGGCAATCGGCAATTATGCATTCGAAGCGGGAAAAGCAAAGCGGGTGTGTTACGTGTCGAGCGAGAAATTTACTATCGAATTTGTCGATGCGATCCAGTCGGATAAAACGCGAGAATTTTCGAACTATTACCGAAGCATGGATCTATTGGTCGTCGACGACATTCAGTTCTTTTCCGGAAAAGAAAAAACGCAGGACAGCTTCTTCCACACTTTCAATACGCTTCACCAGATGGGAAAGCAGATCGTCCTTTCTTCCGACAAGCCCCCGAAAGACTTAAGGGGCTTGGATGAGCGATTGATCTCCCGTTTTCAATGGGGATTGACGGCCGATATTCAGCCGCCGGACCTTGAGACCCGAACGGCGATTCTCCTCAAGAAATGCGAAGACGACAACATTGAAATTCCGCAAGAAGTTTTGGATTTCATCGCGACGAATGTAACGTCAAATATCCGAGAACTCGAAGGATGCTACATTAGTCTGCTGGCGAAGGCCTCGCTGGAAAACCGCGAGATAAATCTTGATCTTGCGCGCGATGTTTTGCGGCTTGTAGTGAGCGATGTCCGCTCGCCGATCACGGTAGAGGAAATCCAGCGTCAGGTTGCCGAGTTCTTTGACATTCCGCCAGACCTACTCCGTGCGAAAACGCGCAAACAGGAGATCGTGAGCGCGCGGCAGGTTGCAATGTACCTTGCAAAAGAAATGACGAACTGTTCGTTGAAGACTATCGGCCTTCATTTTGGCGGAAGAGACCACAGCACGGTCATCCATGCATATCAATCCGTCGAGGATCAGATAAAGCTAGATTCAAAGTACCGGGATACGCTTCAACTTGCACGAAAGAAAATTGAGAACTCCTCCCGCTGAGGATCGATCATCTCTTTTCCGAAAAAAGTCTCACATCTGTGAGACTTTTTTTTATTCACTCCATTCCGTAGATAACATGTGGATCAGTGTGGACTACCTGTTGACAAATCCTCCACTGAAAGAGAAATTTCAGACTGACCCTAAATGTGTGGAAAATGTCCTGGTTGTTCACAACTCATTCACGTACATCGTGCATCATTTGTATCATTGGGAGCAATGATTTCGGCCCCCACTTGTGATTGCTAATAGATACAAACATATCAACAGGCTTTATAACTACTATAACTATTATTAAACTTATACTTATAAAAGGAGATCAAACGCTGAATTCTTTGGCGTCTGTGAGTTGATTGTTTTTCAATTTTCTCCTACTTTTATTATGGGCATAGGGCAGTATTGAATAGATTAACTCTTATGTCGAATAGTTTCCCTCTAAAAGGTTGTAATCCAGAATGCAACGATATATTCGGTACGGCGCGGTAACGCTCCTGTTATTAATTTTTCAGACAACAATTGTTCCGTTCACGTCGATCGCTAATATCATTCCTGATGTTTTGCTGGTGTGGATTGTCTACGTCGCCGTGAAACTCGGTCAGATCCCGGCCACAGTCCTCGGTTTCACAGTAGGACTTCTTATGGATCTTATCAGCGGTCAGTTCATAGGATTGTCCGCGTTGTCGAAGACTGTCGCCGGATTTCTTGCCGGTTATTTTTACAACGAAAATAAAATAGATTATACCATCGGCACTCACCAGTTTTTGACGATTGTAGGATTATCATCACTCTTTCACAACATAATTTATTTCGTGATATTTGTTCAAGGAAGTGAAATAGGATTCTGGGCAGCGATACTTCGTTTCGGAATATTCTCCACGGTTTATACAACGGCAATTGCCATTCTCCCTGTATTCGCTTTTTCGCGGAAACTTGCCTAAGGCCCGATGATATTATGATCACTGAAGAATTTGGTTCTGCGAAAAGAAAGAATGTTTTGCTCGCAGTGCTTAGTATCGGTTTTCTGATATTGCTCGGACGGCTGTATCAATTGCAATATATCTATCGCGACGAATACGGAAAAAAGTCTGAAGAAAACAGCATTCGGACCGTTGTGAAGGTGCCCGTTCGCGGATATGTGTATGACCGCAAGGGAAAACTTATCGTCGACAACAGGCCTTCCTACATTGTCATGCTGACGCCGATAGATTTCAACACTGCCAATATTCCACTTCTCTCATCAATTTTACAGATGGACGAAGAATCGTTGAGGGAAAAAATAAAGAAGGCGCGGCAATTTTCATTGTTCAATCCGACGCGGATCAAACGCGACATCGATTTCACAACCCTCTCGATACTGGAAGAAAACAGAAGCAAACTGCCCGGCATCGAAGTACAGGTTGAATCCAAACGGTACTACGCTATGCCGGCCCACGCATCACACATGCTGGGGTACGCGAAAGAAATTTCAGACTGGCAGCTAGACAAATTCGGCGAGTACTACCAGCAGGGAGACGTTGTCGGCTCTTCGGGGCTGGAAGCAAAGTACGAAAAATACTTGCGGGGTGAAAAAGGGTTCGAGTTCATCTCGCAGAATTCCAAAGGGCAGGTAATCGGCAATTTCAATAACGGGAAATATGACATTCCTCCGAAAGACGGACTCGATTTACACCTCGCGATCGATGCAGATGTCCAAGCCCTTGCAGAGTCGCTCCTCGCCGGAAATCGCGGCGCCGTTGTTGCAATTGATCCGAAGGATGGTGGTGTTATAGCGTTGGCGAGCAAACCGGACTACGACCTCTCGTACTTCAGCGGGGTCACTCCCCCCGACGTATGGAAGCGATTAAACGAAGACGAAGAGAAACCGTTGTTCAACCGCGCAACACTCACGCGATATCCTCCCGGCTCAACGTTCAAAATGATACTTGCGATCGCTGCGCTGGAGAACCATGTGATCGATGAGAATTGGCGGATCCAGTGCCGCGGTGCATTTGTCTACGGCAGAAAAGTATTTAGGGATTTACATGTTCATGGCTCGACAAATGTTGTGGAAGCGATTCAGCGCTCGTGCAACGTCTTTTTCTATCAGTTGATGTTGAAGGTCGGTTTGGATCCATGGAGTGATTACGGTAAAGAATTTGGCTTCGGTCAAGCCACGAAAATCGACATCCTTGAAGAAAATTCCGGCCTCCTTCCATCAACGGAATATTACAACCGTGTGTACGGAAAAGGAAAATGGACACAAGGATACCTGGTGAGCCTGGGGATAGGGCAGGGTGAACTTGGAGTAACACCGCTGCAGATGGCATGCTATGCATCCATGCTGGCGAACAAGGGACACTACGCTCAACCGCACATTGTGCAAACGATCTACAATAGATCAGCAAACACAACGGACACGGTGGGAATCGAGCGTCACGATCTTCACATCTCAGAACGGACATGGCAGATCGTTCGCGAAGGGATGCGCCGCGGCGTGATGGAACCGGGCGGCACGGGGGGGGCTGCGCGCATTCCCGGCATCGTTGTCGCCGGAAAGACAGGCACGGCTGAAAACCCCCACGGGAAATCTCATTCGTGGTTTATCGGCTTTGCGCCGTTTGATAATCCGAAGATTGCAATTTGTGTTTTGGTAGAAAACGTCGGCTACGGCGGATCGTTCGCTGCGCCGATTGCAGGCATGTGTATGGAGAAATATTTGTACGGAGAGATTATCCGAAACCAGAAGCCGTCGGTGCAAAACGAAGAGGCGGTTGCCGCCGTGCATCGGCAATGAAGACTGAAAAGCTAAGGCCATGAATCCATTCTTCAAGGAATATTTCGACCGGACATCGTTCCTTACATGTATTGCCCTGGTCGTGATCGGTCTTGCATCAATCTACAGCGCAACCTTCGACACCAATGCTGCCGGCAGATTTGACAAGCAGATGTTGTGGGCGTGCCTCGGTTTTGTTTCGCTTGTTGTTACCATGTTCATCCCTCTCCGGGTGATCCAGCGTTCGTCGTTCGCGTTGTATCTTGTTTCTCTTCTCGGATTAGGCGCGGTGCTTGCTATCGGTACAAGGGAGTATGGATCGCAAAGCTGGTTCGGCGTGGGTGGGGTGGGCGGCCAGCCATCGGAGTTTGTGAAGATAACGACAATACTCGCGCTTGCATCATTCTTGAGCCGCAACGATATAAGCATGGGGAGCCTGAAAGATGTGGCCAAAGCGTTCGTGATTCTTCTCTTTCCTATTTCGCTTATCATGATGCAGCCGGACTTGGGAACATCGTTGACCTTCGTCGCAATGTTTGTTCCGGTATTATACTGGGCGGGTGCGTCGAACTTTTTGATTGTTGCCGTCATCGCTCCGGCGCTCGTCGCTCTCTCCGCAATTATCGGTACAACGACATTTCTTATCGTGCTAGCGGTTGTGGGCGGTGCCCTGTATTTCTTTCGAGAGGACAGATTTGTCAGTGCGCTGATGTTCGGCGTGAACGCAATGATCGGAATCTTTGTCCAAGTAGCTTATGAAAAACTTCCCCTGTATCAGCAGAAGCGCATCGCAACATTCCTCGATCCCAACAACGATCCGCTCGGTGCCGGGTACAATGTGATTCAGGCAAAAGTTGCGATTGGCTCCGGTGGCTTCTTTGGAAAAGGGTACCTCCAAGGCACGCAAACGCAGCTCAACTTCATTCCGAAGCAATGGACCGATTTTATTTTCTGCGTGCCGGGCGAGGAGTTCGGATTTCTCGGTGCGGCCATAGTGCTCGGGTTGTTTGCTATACTACTTGTCCACGGAGTGCGGATAGGATACACGGCGAAGAACCGTTTCGGCAGTACGATTGCGATTGGTATTTCTGCGTTGTTTGCTGTCCACGTGTTTGTCAACATCGGAATGTCCGTTGGACTTATGCCGGTGATGGGCATTCCACTTCCTTTTCTTAGCTACGGTGGCTCATCTCTCTGTTCATATATGATTATGGTAGGATTGATGATGAATGTGTACTCGAACAGGAAAGAGTATTAGGAAGCGCTCTGCTGGATTTTAGAGTGGGCACTATGAGGAATGATGGAATAATGGAATATTGGGAGTTAAGACAGCATTCGCCCTAATCGATCATTCGATCATTCCATTATTCCACAATTCCACACCCAGACAGACTAGCCCATACTCTACCGTCCTACTCTCCCCGCTCGAAGTACTTCATTGCAACGAACGATCCCGCTCTTAGGCGGTACAGATATTTTCCCCTTCGCAGCAATTTCGCATCGACGGAGACAATGTACGTGCCGGCTTCCTGTGTCTCCCTCACAAGGGTGATCTCTTTTTTGGTCAAGGTATCCTGAACAATCAGTTCCACCGGGCTTTTCTCACTCAGTTCGTACGATATATACGTCTTGTCCGAAAACGGATTCGGATAATTTTGAGCAAGGGAATGACGTACTGGCGGAGCACTGTGAACTCCTGGGGCAAATTGTGAGAAAGTCCCGCCACTCTCGTTGTGTCCTTTGTCGATCGCAGTAACGGTATAGTAGTAGTGTATATTATTGACTGGCGCCTCGTCCACGTACACGGTACGCGTCGCGGGTATGACCGCAAGGATGTTGCGCGCGTTATCAAGTGCGATGTCCTCGTCCGTCGAACGATACACGACGTAGTTCCGTGCGCGGTCGCCGTCTGCGGCCGGGGGCGGCTCTTTCCACCGAACGATTGAGGTGTTGTTAGAAGATTGTGTCACGTGAATATCGGTTGGCGGAAGCGGCGGGATGGAATCTTTCCACGGCATTGGGGGAATGAGTGCCTGGTATTTGTATGTAATGGAAATTCCCGGAAGATCAAGAATGTTCTGGTACCGGAAAAATGCTTGCCCCTGACTTCCCATGCTCCGCGTCAGATAAATCTGCTCCGTGATTTCTTTCTGAATATTCTCACGGTATGCGCCGAGCCCTGCGTACACATGCCGGCCGAAATTATTCTTCGTCCAGTCGATGCACAGCGCACGGAAGTCGGGGTCGTTCGGATTTGTCTGCTCGCCGAAATCCCAATACATCTGGGGCGCGACGTAGTCTTGAATTTTTTCTTCCAACCATCGCCGCGCATCTTGATAGAGAAAGGGGTACCCGGAAAAGCCCGATTGCGCCCCGACAATAGGTTTGTATATTCCGAGCGGCGCCGACCCGACTTTCATTGCCGGCCTTTCTTTGGTAATCTGATCATACATCTCACGCACAAACGCGGTGATGTTGTTGCGCCGCCACTCGTCGCGTTCGAGCCCATCACTGTGGAGGCCGAACGATTTCCAATCATCGAACTTTTCTCCGGGATAGCGGATATAGTCGAAGTGAATTCCATCAAGATCATATAACTGCACTAATTCCATTACAAGATTCTCAGTATACCCGCGGAGTTCAGGTCTTCCCATGTCCACCCACCACTCGCCTCCATACAGTTGCGCCCATTCCGGATGGCTGCGGAGAACGTGTCGCGGGGAACTCAAAGGGGGCAGCCCCGCCGTGTACACTTTTGCGACATTAAACCATGCGTGCAGCTCCATCCCGCGCTTGTGGGCTTCTCCGATGGCGAAATCGAGTGGATCCCAGCCGGGGTCTTCTCCCAAAGTCCCCGTGAGCTCAGCCGCCCACGGCTCATAACGCGACCTGTACATCGTATTTCCTCGCGACCGCACCTGAAAGAAAACAGTGTTGAAGTGTTTTTCCTGAAGAGTCTCAAAAATCTCCACAAGAGTTCTTTTCTGCGCCGCAACGTCGTAGGTTTTAGGCCAATCGGCACCACCGGCGGTTGTCAACCACACCGCGCGGACCTCCCACTTCGGCGCTACAATATTCGGTTGAGCGTTCAAAGGAATGAGGGATGAGGGAAGAGGGATGAAAAGAGTGATCAGAAGAAGCTGCTGGTATTGTTTCATTTCTTGGATGATCGCTTTTGGGATTATGCGTGTGGACGCACTTCAAAAATTTCTATCGGCTGTTCTTTCCCCTTCACCCGAATAGCTTCAAGCTTCACCAATTGGAGCGAAGTTGAGCCGTGTAGATAGCGCGCAGAGTTCTCCGAGATCAGGATTTGGCCCCGCTTCGCTGCACTGCACAGTCGTGCGCCAAGATTAACAGCATCACCAATGACGGTGAAATCCATCCGATCCTCGCTCCCCATCGCCCCCATCACCATCTCGCCGGTGTTAATGCCGATACCGATGCCGACATCCTCTCCCGCCGTTGAGGTGACCTGGCTCATTGTCTGCTGGATTTCCGCTGCACATTCCACGGCGCGGTGTACCATGGTGTCACCCTGAAATACCGCCACCATCTCGTCCCCGACAAACTTGTCGATGTCGCCGCCGTACTTTTTTACGATCGCCGTCTGGCGGCTGAGGATGGAATTGAGCATTGTAACGACCCGCTCTGGTTCAACTTTTTCCGAGAACGAAGTGAAACCTCGCACGTCTGAGAAGAATACCGTGGCCGTCTTCCGCTCGCCGCCGAGCTTCACCCCCATCACATCCGACCGGCGCACGGCATCGACAGTCTGCTGTGATACAAATTTCTGAAGATGAAATCGTTCCCGCAATCCAACGATCATCTCGTTAATGCGCGAAGCGAGATCGCCGATCTCATCGCCGGAACGTACGTTCGCACTCACCGAGAAATCCCCCTCCCCCACCTTTTGTGCAACGTCGCCAATATTGCCGATAGGATGAACGACCACTCTTTTCATGAAGACGCGAAGGACGAGCCAGACCAGCACAATTGTTAACGCGCCGGTAATTAACGAATAGATCTTAGATCGTCTGATGGTTGCATTGATCTCCGCCATGGAGGCTGCGACCTCGACCACGCCGCGGACACTGTGGTCTGTACCGTGGCAACCCTGGCACCGTTTATCGTTTATGAGCGGAGAGAAGCGGACAAAATACTCTTCTCCATCAACGATCTCTTTTGTTTCGATCACCTGCTTGGCGGCCAAGGCTTTGCGCGCAAAGCTTTTTCCGTACTCTTCCATCGGGCGATCGACGAAGCGTTCGTTCCCCTCCCGGTCGAACACGCGAAGATCGCGCACGGCCGGTATTGTCCGGACATCGTTAATAAACGAACGGACGTAGCTTCCTTTTCCGACAAGCATAATGCTTCGGAAGCCGACGCCCACCGATGCCTGGAGCATCATCGTGAGCTGCTTCTTGAGAGAATCGACATTCCGTTGTAAATGAGCCGCGCGGAGCGTAACAGCCATGACGCCCCGCCAGGGGTTCTTCGGATCGTGGCAAACTTGGCACCGCTCTTCGTTTCGCAAAGGGATCAGGCGCGTGAGAAAACCATGTGGCTTGTCAACGATTTCGACGGGTTGAGCTTTTGAGAACGCAGCGAGAATAACTTCGGGCTTCTGTATATTTTTTTCGAGGCCGAAATGCAAATCACCGAATCTATCGTAGACCTGGATGCGCTCAATGAACGGCAATGCGGATGTGCGATTAATAAGCGTGTCCATCAGAGGACCTTCGCCCGACACCATGATATTGCGGAAGCTTGCAGCAAGCGTGTTGCAGACGATCTCGCTCACCTCGGACTGGATCTGGAAAAAGTTCTCATTGATGGAACCATTTCCAAGGGCATTCATCAGTTCCGGCTTCAGCGTGACCCACGTTACACCCCGCACACTATGGTTGCCTCCGTGACATTGTTGACACTCTTTATCGTTGAGCAAAGGCTCCAGTCTCGTGAATACCGGGCCGGTTGCCTCCGACGGCGCCATCGCCATCACCTCGCCCTGCGTTTCTATCGCCCGCCTCACATTCGGATCCCCGGTGCTCTTAATTATCCCCTTCCCCTCTTCTTGAAAAACTTCATTTGCCTCTCTGTCGTACACCTTCAGAGTGCCGGACTTCAGGCTGTCCCGCGCGTCGTTCACGAACGTGCGAGCGTAGCTCGCTTTGCCCGAAAGCATGACGTTGCGGATGCCGACCATAATGGTCTGGCCAAAGAGCATCGACTTTTCCCGGTTCTGTTCGATCAGTGCGTTTGATTGATTGCTGATCGAAACGACCACGTACGTTCCGAACCCTAGAATGAGAACGATGATGATGAGAAGAAGTATTTTTGTTTCGAGACGGTTCTTCATTGCAGGGGAAAGGGATGAGGGATGAGGGATGAATGGGAGAAGACCAGAGAAAGTATCATCCCTCTGGCCTCATCGCTCATCTCTAGTGAAAAATATGACGGTGCGGAAAGGAGAAGTTTGTCGCTCATTCTGCTAGCGGTCACGAGCGGTCTTGCCTCCACCACCGTTCAACAACATCGGAAACGTTGGTCTCTTTTTCGGAAGCGACCCACTTGTCGTAAAACTTAATGTCGGCGCTGTCGGGGGGCGGTGCAGGATAATCGAGCAACACGCGAACCGGCAACGGCGTCGAATCGCCGATCACAAGAGCCTCGCCGGGCCGCAGCGTTGGCAGAATGTCGAACAATCCGCTGAATGAATCGGGGACTAATTTTTTGACGTAGTTCTGGTCGGTGGGATTTGTCAATCGCAAAGTGATAAAATTATTGCACTGCGAAAGAATTGTCTCGGAGAGTTCCGACGGTCGCTGGCTCACAATCATACATGCGACTCCGTATTTGCGCCCCTCCTTCGCAATGCGCTCGACCGTCCGACGCGCAGCCTGATTGTGCTGCGACGGGATTTGTGGTAGATAGTTGTGTGCTTCTTCGAACACCAACAGGATGGGAAAGTCTGATTTGTTCTTGTTCCAGAAATTAAAATCGAACACCATGCGGGCCAGCAGCGACACAATAACGTTCACAATGTCGAACGGAACCCCGCTCAAATCGATAACCGTGATTTGTTTCTTGATGTCTAATCCAAAGATTCTCGAGATAACGTCCTTGATTGCGACCGAGTCTTTAAACTTCTTTGGCTTGAACATGAACTGATATCGATTGTCCGTCATGCGGCTGTCCAGCCGCACAAGCAAGCGCGTGAACTGGCCGTAAAATGGACCTTCGCGCGATGGACCGCCGCTCATGCCGGTAATCCGCTCGGTATCATAGAATTGGAACTTGGCTCGAACTTCATTTAAGTCGTAAAACACAGGCGAGTCGATCGTGATGAACTCCTTCAGGGTCGGGTTCTTTACTTTTTTTGCATTCAATACCAAATCTTTGAGGAGCATTACCTGGCTTTGTGCCGACGGCTCGCTTTCATCCACAAAAGTCTCCTGCATCTCCTCGAAATTCATGAACCAATGCGGCAGCTCAAGGTCGGTGATGTTGATGATGTTTCCGAAGTCGCGAAACGCTGCTCTATATTCATTATGAATATCGAGAATGATAACGTGCGTATTTGAAAACATCTGTACTTTTTGAAGAATGGACGACACGGCTGTGGATTTGCCGGAACCCGTGGAGCCGAGCAACGCAATGTGCTTACCGAAGAACTTGTTCGGGTCGATGTACTGCCTCTCTCCCAAATAGCCCGAGATATCTCCTATGGAAAAACCGAACTGCGCAAAAGTAGAGAAGAGCGAGGTCATATCGCTGTCATCGGTCATGAATACATCTGCGCCGATTGCCGGGAAGCTCGCAATACCTTTCTCAAATCGTCCCTTGACGACGGAACCAATGAGCTGAAGCTCCATCTCCTTCTTCGCCTTTACAATGTCGGTTGAAGTCCCCTGGAATTGCTTGGACAACCGGACTTGCGTCACCATTCCCATCACGCTCGTCTCGCCAACCGGCACAACGACAAACGAACCGATTTGTCCGACTCGATATGTCTTTCCATTGATTGTTCGTTCCATTGAGACAATGGTCTCGTCTAACAGCGCAATGGCTGTGGAACTGCTGATGCTATAAATGACGCCGAGATGCTTCTCTGTGGTAGACATAAAGGCCGTTAGTGTCTTGAGTGTAAGGGTGAGAATCGTTTTGGCTACATGATAGTAGCAAAATTACGACAGTTTGTCAATGTGTTAACACTGATTACTGTAAAGTTGAATTGAGAAAGCCGGGGAGGGGGATGGTGGCGGGATTGTAAGATCGCGAAATTACAAGATTACAAAATTACAGCGATTACAAGATTGCAGGACCACATGATTTAGAAAATTGTCGTGGAGACTATTTAATAAGTGAAAGCCTTTTTGTTTCCGAGAAACCTCCCGCTGTCAATCGATAAAAGTATACGCCGCTTGGGAAATTCGCAGCGTACCATTGAACCGAATAACTTCCGGCAGGCTTCTCTTCATTCACCAGCTCCGCAACTTCACGTCCAAGCAGATCCATTATCGTCAGGGTAACCAAACCTTTCACTTTCAACTCATAACTTATCACCGTTGCCGGGTTGAACGGATTAGGATAATTCTGCTCGAGCGAAAACCTCATAGGTGCGGTGTCTACCTCATCAACCCATGTCACCCCGCCGTTTGTCGTCTTGTAGATTCTGTTTGTTCCTCCGACAGCCCAGCCGACCCTCTCATTCACCATGCTGAATGATTCGAATCCAAGATAGTTGGAAGGGATGAATTGTTGCGTTTCCCACGTTTCCCCGCCATTTGTTGTATGTCCAATGTAAGGCTCAACATTGAGCGCACCCACAAACCAGCCGACACGACTATTTAGGAATTTCACTTCACGCAAACTGCTTCCGCCTTTTTCTGTGGCCGACCACGACGATCCACCGTTTGTAGTTCGTGCAATGACCATTGTTCCCGAGATTCCGCCGACTGCCCACCCACTGTCTGGTGAGATGAAGAAAACATCTCGCAACGGGTATGGGTATGACACACTTGAATCCTGGCGGCTCCACGTGGTGCCGCTGTCTGCTGTATTGAACACGGCCCCATTGTACGCAACCGCCCAACCCCGTGATTGATTTGCAAAAGAGATTCCTTCGAAGGTGTCGTAGGAAGTGGTTGTATCAAGATAGACCGTATTCCACGCTGTCCCCGCATTTGAAGTCTTCTTGATAATTGCAATGTACTTCGAACCGGAGACCCAAGTGTAACCACACGCAAAACCTACCTGGGGACCACCAAATGCAAATTCCGAAAAGGCGAATCCGGAACTGTCGACAACCTGCCAGGTAATACCCCCGTTTGTTGTGCGTCGAATTCCTGCGGTAGCCGGATTTACACCATCGTAATTGGCGCAAAATACAGTATTGGTGTCGAGAGCGTAGAGGGCCGATGCTGCCCCCCGAGACGTATCCTGAGCAAACCACGTCGCTCCGCCGTTGGTGGTCTTCCAGATGTGTGAGTTGCTTGTAACCCACCCGATGTTTTCATTTGCGAATCGCACCTTCCAAAGATACTCGTCAGCAGGGAACAGTTGACGATACCACTGGGCGGAGAGGGAACTTGTAAGGAACAGAAGCAACAGAGTAAGAATGATAGTGCGTCTCATTTGTTCATTGTATGGTTGCATGATGAAATTATTTAATGAGTAAAAGGCTTTTTGTTACCGAAAAACCTTCCGCTTCCAATCTATAGAAGTACACACCGCTCGGAAAATTCCTGGCGTTCCAGCGAACCGAATAACTTCCGGCAGGCTTCTCCTCATTCACCAATATCGCAACTTCGCGTCCAAGCAGATCCATTACCGTTACAGTAATAAAACTTTTCACTTTTAACTGGTAGCTTATCACTGTCGTCGAATTAAACGGGTTCGGATAATTCTGATCGAGAAGAAATTCCTTTGGCGCGGGGCCCGGCGCTTTGCCAACATCGACGACAATCCCGCCTCCATTGTTCGTGTGGAGGAGCGTGCCCGAATCGCCCACGGCAAAGCCGTTATTCACATCGCAGAAAGAGATGGCCTTGAGGCGTCGCGTTGTCAAGCCGGTGAAGGAATTCCACGAGTCGCCGCCGTTCGTCGATTTGTAGAGCATGCCACCGTCTCCACACACAAAGATGTTATTTATTGAGGGCGCCGATATTCCATAGAAAGTCCCGTCGTGAAGAACCCCCTGGGAGACGCCTGTCCAAACTGTGTCCGCCCCCATCCTTCGAATTATTGCCGGCGCAGCGCGAAGGTCTCCCTGAACTCCCACAATGAAACTCGTACCGTAGCCGCAGATAGTCCCTTTAAATGCCTCAGATCCCAACCCCTCGAAATTTTTAAGAATTGATTCCTTCCATGAGCTCGGTGGATAACTCCCCCACTCACAGAGTGAAAACGGGGTAAGGGCAAAAATCAGGAATTCTTCGATGACACTATTCCACGCGAAAATCGATCGAATTGGCCATTGACTTATATTTTTGCCAGTCCACGTCTTCCCGGTGTCGATTGTATGATAGATCCAGCCCGAGTCCGCCCCGACATAGATGCTTGCGTATCCGGTTTGCATAACAGATAGACACTTTCGCGTTGACGGGACAGATCGGTTTACCCACGTGAAACCACCGTCCGTTGTGGTCATAATGCGCTGGTCGCCGACGATCGTTCCATTCAATGGACCAGAGAACGAGATGCCGTTCCACCAATACGGAGCGCTAATGGCCGCACTTTGGTTTGTCCACGTCGTGCCCGCATCGGTTGTTCGAAGAACACCGTTTCTATCGCCGACCGCAAGGGCGTTCATTGAATCGAGTGTGACAACCTCAACGATATTTTCAGGCGTCTCGGCGTTCTGTTGCACCCATTGCGCTGAGGAGAACTGGGCCGCGAGGGGAATTACTGCAAACAGGAGCCATGCGCGCATAAGCTTTGACAGATATGTTTTCATACCCACCTCCTGGCTCGCGCGACCGAGACGCTAGCTTACTTCATGTAATTCATTTTACCGACCTGCACCACATCTCCAACTGTCATCCGGTAGAAATAAATTCCACTCGGAAAGTTTGCCGCATTCCATTGAACAGAATGCTCGCCCGGATTCAACTCTCCATTAATCAACGTCGCGACTCCTCGACCAAGCAGATCGGAGATCTTCAGAGTAACAAATTGAGATGTGGGAACAATGAATCGAAAATTTGTCGCGGCATTGAATGGATTAGGATGATTGATCAGCCGGCTTATTTCCGGAGGCGAGACCGACTTCCTTTCGACCGTGACCGGCACATTGTTGCATTCAGACTGGAAGCCAGTGATGGAAAAATAAGGGAGCAGGTTGGGGCTTGACATAGAAAAGGTTACGGAGCCCACAAAATAGAGTGTGTCAATTGGATAATCGTAGATCTTCAACTGCTGACGGTAAACCATCGCGACAAAATTGCCGGACAGGTTCACAACCGTGACATTGAGATCGAAAAGACATGTGCATTTTGCCCGAGGTCCCACCGTATCCCGCTCGACGATGACAATTGTGTCGAGGTTGACCGTAACGACAAACGCGAATTTAGATGCGCAGTTGCTCTCGGTGTTCTTATGCCAGATGGTTGCCGTATCACCGTGGGCAATTACACAGAGGGAATCAAATCCGGCGTACGCTGAACCGTATGCAACGACAAGCAGGAGTATTGTTTGAAGGGCTTTCATAGAGGCGCTCCTCCCCTCCGCGTTTAGGCGGAGATTCCGGCCCGCTTCCGGGTAATAGCGGGCTGGATCATTATTTCAACAATATCATCCTCTTCGTTGAAACAAAGTCGTTGACCACGAGCCTGTAAAAATAGACACCCGTGGACACCAAATTTCCGAATCTGTTTCTTCCATCCCACATAACTTTGTGAGTGCCAACCCCTATTCGTTCTAACAACAACGATTTCACCTCTCTCCCAAGAACATCATAGATACGAAGGTCGACATTCCCCCGCTCTTTCACTGCGAATTGAATTTCAGTTGTCGGATTGAACGGATTGGGATAGTTCTGCTCAAGAGAGAATTCTTTAGGCATAATATCCGGCTCTTCACCAACGCTCGTGACACCACCGTTGGAAGTAAAAAGAATTGTTCCCGAATCTCCAACCACAAAACCGTAACGCTCGTTGTAAAAGTCGATTGCGTTTAATTTCCTCGTGGTTCCGGTTGGCAGTGGAAACCAAGATGTGCCGCTGTCTATTGTTTTCACAAAAGAACCAAAATCGCCACAGGCAAATGCTACACTGGATGTTGGCACAGTAACATCATTCAAACCTCCTCTAAAAACTGGAATCGGCATGGGAGGAGGGAAAATATATTTTTGCCATGACGTATCGGCTGAAGTTTTCCTTAGTATCACAGGAGTCACTTTAAGTTGCCCATCATAGCCAACAATAAAAGCCGGTTCGCCTGCTTTAAAGTTACTTCCTTTGGTTGCAGCACCCCACATAGTTATTCCGAGATGTTCTTCTCTCCACGTAGAATCAATAAAGTCATAAAATTTTGTTGAATACACGGTATAGTTTGTTAAAGCGTAAACCGGTCTCCAACTCATGATTGGCAATGTATAATAAAAAATTGATTTGATTGGTCCCGTCGTTATCTTTTTAGAACTCCACGCCTTACCAGTATCAATTGATTGATATATGCGACCAGAATCATCACCGACATATATATGATTAAGTCCTCTGTAGTCAGTGGCAAGGAATATTTCAGTCCCAGTTATGGAGCGTAATTGCCATTCCTCTCCTCCATTGGTTGTCGTCATCAAGAAAGAATCTCCAGCAACTATTCCGTGAAGTTTGTCAAAAAATGACATGCTATTCCACTTCATCAGAATATCAATTGACGGCTCTTTGTGTATCCACGTTGCCCCGGAATTCGTCGTCTTGAGAATAGAGCCTGCACGACCTACTACAATCGCTGTCGTTGTATCAAGCATGACAACATCGGTGAGCTTTTCTGCGGTACCGCTGTTTTGTTGAACCCACTGCGCAATTCCACACTCCACAAGAAAAAGTACCGTAATAAGCCAACCATAAATTCTTGTTTTTATAACATACCCCGCTTCAGTAGTGTCCAACTGTTGAGTTTAGGAAAACGTATAAGTTCTTAACCATAAATCCCTTACACAGAAAAACCACCGTTTTCGATTTGAACTTAGAACTGGAAAATTGCTATCCTTTGAGGACAATTTCTTACTCAAAGGAAGCAGATGAACACAGGACGGACAATATTTTCTCAAGTGATGGATTACGTTCCGATGCACGAATTTCATCGTTGCGTTGAACGCTATGAGGGTTCATATAAGGTTCAGAAATTTTCTTGTTGGAATCATTTTCTTTGCATGGCATTTTCACAATTGACATATCGTGAAAGTCTACGGGACATTGTTCATTGTTTGGGCGCTCAACAATCGAAGCTGTATCATCTTGGTTTTCGAAGTGCCATAACACGAAGCACATTGTCGTATGCAAATAATACTCGTGATTGGCGCATCTATGCGGACCTTGCCGCTGTGTTGATGACGACAGCAAAAGAGTTGTATCGTGACGAACCCTTTGGTCTCGAGATAACGAACACGGCGTATGCTCTTGACTCTACAACGATTGATTTATGTTTATCCATGTTTCCTTGGGCAAAGTTCCGGCAGAAAAAAGCTGCCGTGAAAATTCATACTCTGTTAGATTTGCAAGACCATATTCCTTCAATTTTGGCTATTTCCAGCGGAAAAATGCACGATGTCAATGCCCTTGATCTCTTGGTTGCTGAACCGGGGGCAGTGTATATCTTTGATAGAGCATATATCGACTTTGCTCGCTTGCATCAGTTAACTCGATCTTGTGCTTACTTTGTGACACGATCAAAATCGAACATGCAATTCAACAGACTCTATTCACACCGTGTCAATAAAAATCTTGGGACACTTTGCGATCAGACTATTCGTCTCTCAGGTTTCTATACATCGCAAGACTATCCCGACACGTTGCGTCGTATCAAGTACCGCGACACTGAAAGTGATAGAACGTTTGTCTTCATCACGAACAATTTCCTATTACCGTCTCTGACTATTGCACAACTCTACAAATGTCGTTGGCAAGTCGAACTCTTCTTCAAATGGATTAAACAACATCTCCGCATCAAAGCTTTCTATGGAACATCCGTCAATGCAGTGAAGACTCAAATTTGGATCGCTCTATCTATTTACCTGATTGTTGCTATCATCAAGAAACGATTGAAGCTCGAGCACAGTCTTTACACAATTCTACAGATTTTGAGTGTATCCTTGTTTGAGAAAGTCCATATTGCTCATGCACTTACAGACACACAGCCTCTTTTTGAACAACCCATTGCACATAATCAATTGAATCTATTCCACTTATAGTTGGACACTACTGACCCCGCTTCTTAAATTAGGAATTGGGTTGATCATCGCTATTTCACGTAACTCATCTTGCCGATTTGGCGTTGACTGCCAACGATAAGATGGTAGAAGTACACACCGCTTGCCGCCACCAATCCATTTTCCATTGTTCCATCCCAGCGCGTCGCATAATTTCCTGCCGGCAATCTTTGTGAGAGCAATCGCTTCACGAGGCGTCCCTGAACATCGTATACAGCAAGCTCTGCATGGGAATTTGTCAGCGCATCTGGGATGATGAAGCTGATGATTGTGGATGAGTTGAACGGATTTGGAAAATTCTGCCTGAGCACGAGCGTTGTTGGCAGAGATGGAGAAGGTTGGCGCTCAACGCCGGTTGCAAGAGAAGGACCGGAGCCGCGCGTTGCGCCGTTGGCATCCGCCAAATACAAATTTGCCAAGGTAGGACGCATGGAAGGCGCAGTAGAGTACATCGTTTGCCACTCCTCATCGGTCAGACGTTTGAAGTTAGTGGCGAGATGTTCGTAGTAGCTCATTACGGGACCGATGAATGCAGTTGCTCCCCCATCCTGCAGCTCGGTCACAACAACGGCAAGATTAATGGGACCGGTGCCGACGTGCAGCACCCATCCGACCATGTTTCCCGCCGCATCCGTTGGCGCAGTGTGAATGTCGGCGATAATCAAATTCCGCTCACTAATGCCCGTTGCTCCAGTGTAATACAGCCGGGCGTACCAACCCTTGTAATCAAGGTCGCCACAACCTATGGGTGTTGTGGAAAGCATCGTTCGCAAAAAGAGTTTCTCCGGTTCACTGAATGGAGTCTTGCTCAGCTCTTTTCGCGCAATCGTACCCAACGTATCAGCGATGGCCTTCATCGAAAGAAAATATTGTGCGATGTACTTGTCCGAGAGCGGCGGATTCTGAAACATTGTCGCAGCGCTTTGCGCAAACGTTTTGATCCCGTCGTAGAATTCCGGAATCGGCTCAACGTAACTTTCGGGGAAGGAGCACGTGGTGCCGCCGCTGTACGATTGTTTAGCGTACAAAATGAAGTCGTGTCTCAGTTCCGCCCACGACGCGAGCTGCGTATTCATTTTTTCCTGCCACCACGCCGCAGTTTGCATGAATGAGGGCAATGCCGTTCTGTCCGTCGGTGGATTGAGCATGCGAACGGAATTCAACCACCCATTGTAGATTGAGCTTTGCCAAAACGCCGGCTCATACGAATCGACGAGATAGCGAAGCGCCGCGAGGTTTGAGGAATATTTATAAAGATCGAGTTCCGGTTTCAGCAGCGGCGCCGCGGCATCGTTGCCCAGCGCAAAGAGAACATCAAGAGCCGACGGAAGCATCCTCAGGATTTTAGTGTTGTTGTACACTATCCTGTCATACACCACATTTCCTGTAGTGTATGAATCGATGATGAACCGTTGTCCCAGAAGAAGAAACGCAGACGCCGGCTTGATTTGCTTCGGGCTCATCGGGTTGGACATCATTATTTGAGAGTTGATCCGTTGAAATGCGAATGATTTCTCTGCCAGGGTCTGGTGGAAATTTTTCAGTGTCAGCGAATCCAATAATTGATCGGCGCTTGCGAGACCCGTTTCTTGAATCAACGAGCGAACATTCTCGAGCGTCACGTTATCCGATTCCCCGATGAAGTAACGAGTAATAGTGTCTATCTCGCCCAAGAGAGGAAACGCATTTCCGGATTCTGCAGCCTCTTCGACCAGCACCGCGTCGATGGTTTGACGGCGGATGTCTGCGTCTGTTTGTGCCACGTCGTCAGATTGCGGCGCGATCAAACAGATTTCAGTTCGACCCAGCCAGATCATCGCCTGAAAATATTGCGAGAGGATTTGAGATTGGGTGTAATGCCCGCGCACAGTGAATTGGCTGAAGTCGATCGTGCGCTGCGTGCCGGAGAAAAGCGGGTAGGAAGCAGGCCTGAGGGTTTTGATTAGATCGAGCAGATCCTGAACGACAGTTGCATTTTCAGCGAGTTTTGGCCCACTCGCCGTGCCGAGAAGAATCCGGGGCACCGTCAGGTAGATGTCAACGTCGTTTATCATTTGCTTCATTGCCGGCGACGAAGAATATTTTGTCGCGAGCACAGGAACTTGATTATGCAAGCGCGCGAGTAGCGTATCGAGCTTCTTTCGCAGGACAGCCGTTTCTACCTGCATCAGAATTTTGTCCCACGACATGTGCAATGAATGGAGAATTGCGTCGGTCGACACAAACACCGGCAAATCCCTATTATAGATTTCCGCAAACGCAAAGCCAAAAGAGGTGCGCTGCAGTCGCTCCGTAGCCATAAAGCCGTGCTTGCTGATGAGCGACTTCTCGTACGGCGTCAGCTTGTAGCGAGCGTCAATGCTATCGAAGTATCGCGCCGCCGTGATATTTGTCGGTGCTTCGGCCGCAAAAATTCCGGCTGCATGGAGAGTGCGAAGTTGTGCGGTGGTTAGATTCTGATGCGAAGAAAGAAATTGTTTGTAGGCATCGACATCAAACGAAGAACTTCCCTGTCCAAAAATCGCAGCATACACACAGAACAGCGAAGCCGCCAACAGAATTGGAATTCGGTAGGATTTCATGAAGCGCCCCTTTCCGGAAGATTGACTTTCCTTTACAAAGGTACTTCCGATGAAAACAAGAGTCAAGGGAGGAGGAAAGGAATTACGCGGATTTGGAGAAGGGAAGCTACGCGGAACCTTGTTTCATTTTTTGCAGATTTCCCAGCCCGTCGTACGATGCATATTTATACGCCTCGGACAGTGTTGGAAAATTAAACACCGATTGGATGAAATAATCGATTGTCAGTCCTTGGGAGAGGACAAATAACCCGAGATGGATCAACTCCGACGCCCCCTCACCGATAATATGAACCCCGAGTAGTTTTTGGTTGGAAGGAGAAAAGAGGAGTTTCACCATTCCGTTCAGGTCGCCGATGATTTGTCCCCGTGCATTGAGCTCGAACATTGCTCGCCCCACACAGTACGGAATTTTTTTCTCCTTCAGCGCTTCTTCCGTCAATCCTGCGTAGGAGATTTCTGGGATTGAATAGACGGCCAACGGAATGAAGGGAGAGACCTGCTTCTTGTACTCAAGTTTGAACGCGTGGCACATCGCAACGCGCGCTTGCTCCATCGAGGTCGAAGCGAGCGAAGGAAATCCGATTACGTCCCCGGCTGCGTAAATATTCGGAACCGAGGTCTGGAATTGCAGATTGACTGCAAGATGTCCCTTTGCATCGGGCGTTATCTTCAGTTTTTCCAGGCCCAGCTTTTTTGTATTGCCGTATCTGCCGGCGGCAACGAGAACTTTTTCGGAGGTAAATTTCTTCCCGCTCTTCAAGTGCACAATTGCAGCCGCGTCCCCTTTTTCGATACGGTCATATGTTTCGTTGAGCATCACCGTCATGCCGAGGTCGGCGAGATACTTCTGCAGGCGCTCGGCGATCTCCGCATCCACAAAAGGGAGCAGCCGCGGTTTCGACTCGACAAGCGTTACCGGAATCCCGAGTGCTGCAAAAATCGTCGCATACTCACATCCGATAATTCCGCCGCCGATAACGGTAAGATTCTTTGGAATGCGGTCCATATTCAGCACGGAGTCGCTGTCGTATACAAGGTGGTCGTCAATCGGAAAATTGTCGGGGCGGTTGGGGAGAGAACCGGCGGCGATCAGGAAATATTCAGCGGTATATTTTTCGAGCGCCCCCTCGCGCTCCACCTGGATGGTGTGTGCGTCGAGGAACGATGCGTGTCCGAAGATCAGCTCGATATTATGGCGCTCGATGTTTTGGTAAATCAGATCCCATTCGTTATTGACGACATGGGTCTTGCGGTACATGAAATCTTCGATGGAGATGTTCTCTTTGATACTGTAATCAATACCGTACAATCCACGCTGGCGGAGGTTTGAGAAGTACAGTGCGGTCTCGCGGAGGGTCTTGCTCGGGACGGTGCCGGTGTTGACGCCTGCACCGCCGACGCGCGGAGCTCTTTCTATGATCGCTGTCTTTTTTCCAAAGTACGCGGCCTGCGCGGCTCCCTTTTCACCTGCGGGACCGGAACCGATAACGATGAGGTCGAAGTCGTACGTACTTGCCATCGAGAGGTTTATTGTGAATGCCTAAAGCAGAATGAAAACAAAGATACACGTTTTTTTGAAAGAGGCAATAGGGGTGCTGAGTGCGTGGTGCGTGGTTTTTTGGGACATGGGCATCAGAACTAAGTAAGGTCTTAGCATCGAGCAATTCTTACGCCGCCATCGTCTGGTACTATATTGTGTTAATTGAGATTGGCCACCGATTAACCGCAAATAATACAAAGGAAGAAAGTTACACACACAGCACTACGCACCTCACACCTAAAATCTCTTGCTCTTATCGGCGAATAAACGTATATTAATCACGCAAATAATAGTACACCGTTTTTGCGCTTGTCACTGCTTTTTCGCTTGAGATTTTTCAAAAACAGAGGTAAGGGTTTCTCCTTCTCCGAAGGAGTCCTTCGGACCAATTTCTGAAACATCGACAGACGAAATTTGATCGCATCGAATGGTGGATGCACCAAGCCGTTCCTGCGATTTTTTGTTCATGGCTGCAAGAACCAAGGCTGTACATCCTCCGCCGGAGGCGGAGGATTTTTGAAAAATCTTTATCGAAAGGAGACGTTCCTATGGAAAAAGGAACAGTCAAATGGTTCAACCGAACCAAAGGTTTCGGATTCATTTCACGGCCAACAGGCGAAGATGTGTTTGTCCACTATCGCTCGATTGTCGGAGAAGGATTCAAGAATTTGAACGAAGGCGACCAGGTTCAGTTTGAAGTTGAAACCGGGCCCAAAGGCCTGCAAGCTGCAAACGTGCAAAAGATCTAACGCTGCACACGATTGCCGGAGAGTCCCGCGACTGACGCGGGACTCTCTTTTTTACCTTTTTTTCACAACATTGTCCTCGGCTACGGGGAGATGAAGGAGGCTTCAACTATGCTGAATGGCACCGTAAAATTCTTCAATTCGACCAAGGGTTTTGGGTTCTTGACAACACCGGAAGGCGAAGATATTTTCTTCCACAAGAGCAACGTGAAAGATACTGGGTTTCGTGATGAGCTTCGACAGGGAGACAATGTGAAATTTGAGATCCGCGTCGAACAAAAAGGAAAACGGGCCTATAATATCGCCCGCGTTTCATCTGAGGTCCCCAAAGAAAAGGAAGTGCCGTCTACTGAAGTCCCCAAAGAAAAGGACATGCCGTCTACGCTTTGAGGCGTGCTACTATACGTAATGAAAGACAGCCATCTTGTTTTTGCGGGATGGCGTTTTCATTTTACCTCCGCGATTGCTTAACGGAATCGCGGAGGTTGGTCTCTTCCCCCCTTCGTTGCATTTCAAGAAAATTCTCGTAGATTTAGTCGACACTCACCCCCCACTATTTACCAAACACTTTTTGCATGATTCTTTCCGACACAAAAATTCTCGATGAGATGGCGCAGGGCACCATCGTCATTCGCCCGTTCGACAGAAAATATCTCGGCTCGAACAGCTATGATGTTCATCTCGACAAGACGCTTGCGATGTATAACGATGAGATCCTCGACGCAAAGACGCACAACAAGATTCATTATTTCGAGATCCCGAGGGAAGGGATCATCCTGGTTCCAAGCAAACTCTACCTAGGCGTGACCGAGGAGTATACTGAAACACACCGCCACGTCCCCTTTCTCGAGGGCAAAAGCTCTATCGGAAGGCTGGGCATCGATATCCACGCCACTGCCGGTAAAGGCGACGTGGGATTCTGCAATACGTGGACGCTTGAGATTTCCGTCCGCCAGCCAGTGCGAATCTATGCCGGTATGCCGATAGGTCAATTGCTCTACTTTGCGATTGACGGCGATGTCGAAGTGTTGTACAACAAAAAGAAGAACGCAAAGTACGGTAAACGGACTACCAAACCGGTGGAATCGATGATGTGGAAGAATTTTAAGAAATAGCCGAATCACGATTGTCACATAGCTAAGAGTTACGCGACGAAACAATTTCTCAAATTCCAGGAGTCACTTCATGCATAACATGTTTTCAAAACTGCTGATCGTTTTCTGTTCATTGATCATTACTCATTATTCATTTTCCCAGCAAAAGCACCCCCTCACCTTCGACGATATGGTGAGTTGGGGCCGCGTCACGGATCCGCAAATCTCGCCGGATGGCAAATGGGTTGCATACACTGTCACCTATTACAGCAAAGAGACAAACAAAGGCAACAGTGATATTTGGCTGGTTTCTTTCAACGGCGGTGAAGCGCGACAATTGACTAACAGTCCAAAGGCGGATAAATCGCCGCGATGGTTGCCGGATGGCAAATCAATTGCATTCATCTCGGCTCGAGACGGCGAGCCGCAAATTTATACCGTCGCCGCTGCCGGCGGCGAGCCGGTCAAGGTGAGTTCGATTTCAACAGGCGTTTCCGGATTCGTCGTATCGCCTGATGGAAAGTATTTTGCATTCGCCTCGGACATATTTTCGGACTGTGCCACCGATAGCTGCAACAAAGCGCGCAACGATCAGATGGAGAAAAGTAAGGTGAAAGCAAAAATATTCACCACCCTCCCGTATCGTGTATGGGATCATTACACCGATGGAAAGCGAAGCCACGTGTTCATTCTTCCTTCAACCGGCGGGATTGCGATTGACGCGACCCCTGGTGACTACGACACACCTCCCATCGACATCGGCGGGAATGTTGATTACGCATTTTCGCCGGACGGGAAAGAGCTTGCCTTTGTTCGGAACACCGACCCGATGATCGCCGTCTCAACGAATAACGATATTTTTGTCGTTGATCTGCAACCCGGAAAACCGGTCGGCCAGGCAAAACGCATTACCGACAACAAGGCAAACGACAATCAACCAATGTATTCGCCCGATGGAAAGTATCTTATCTATCGCGCGATGAAACGCCCAGGATTCGAAGCTGACAAGTACGATATTATTCTTTATGAACGCGCTACGGGGAAACGCACAAACCTCACCGAGACGTATGACCGCTCCCCAGCGTCCGTTCTTTTGTCCCCCGACGGGAAGCTTGTCTATTTTACTGCAGACGATCAGGGATATCATTCTATCTATAAGGTCATGCTGCCGACAAAGAAGGTTGAGTCTAAAATCGAACCGCTTACGACAAAAATGTATATCACGAGCCCCGGGATCACACCGGACGGCAAGACATTCGTGTTTTCCAAGACCACAGTCCGCAATCCCCATGAAGTGTGGCGATTGGATGTGGACGGGAAAAATCTTAAACAGATAACGACGACGAACGATTCAAGCATCTCCCGGATCGAAATGAATTCATTAGAAGAATTTTGGTTTGACGGCGCTGAAGGAAAAAAAGTCCATGGTCTTTTTCTCAAACCACCATTTTTTGACCCGGCAAAGAAATATCCGTTGGTCTACCTTATTCACGGCGGCCCGCAGGGGCAATGGGACGACATAACGCACTACCGGTGGAACGCGCAAATGTTTGCTTCGCCCGGCTATGTCGTCGTAATGGTGAATCCGCGGGGGAGCACCGGTTACGGGCAGCAGTTCACCGATGAAATCTCCGGTGACTGGGGAGGAAAGGTCTTCGTCGATCTGATGAACGGCGTGGAGTACGCGATGAACACGTTTCCGTATATCGACAAAGACCGCGTTGCCGCTGCCGGCGCATCGTACGGCGGCTATATGGTCAATTGGATCGAAGGGCATAACGATAAAGGAATCTTCAAAGCGCTCGTGAGCCACGACGGCGTTTTCAACACTGTGAGCGCGGCTGGAACCACGGAGGAATTGTGGTTCGATGAATGGGAATTCAAAGGCACGACGTGGGACAATCGTGAATTGTACGAAAAATTCTCTCCGAGCAATTTCGTGAAGAATTTCAAAACGCCGATGCTTCTCATCCACGGTCAACTGGACTATCGCCTCGACGTCAGCGAAGGGTTCCAGATGTTTACGGCACTGCAGAAAATGAACGTACCCTCAAAAATGTTGTATTTCCCGGATGAGGGACACTGGGTCTTGAAGCCCCTCAACAGTGAACTGTGGCACGAGACGGTGTTGGAGTGGCTGGCGACGTACCTGAAGTGAGTTGAAAGTTATAACTTACAACCTCTAACTTTGTACTTTTGATTTCAAACTCGACCGATGATCTTCCTCGACAAACTCCGCGCAATTCAAGGCACAAACAACAGTCTTCTTTGCATCGGGCTAGATACCGATTCTGGGAAGCTGCCGAAATTTTTAAAAAAACATGCGAACCCACAATACGAATTCAATAGGCAGATTATCGCTGCCACAAAAGATCTCGTCTGCGCCTTTAAAATCAATTCCGCGTTCTACGAAGCGGAAGGGGAACGCGGATGGAGCGCTATGCGTGAAACACTACACTGCGTGCCATCATCAGCTATTTCTATCGCAGACGCAAAACGCGGCGACATAAGAAACTCTTCGGAGCGGTACGCCCGAATTTTTCTTGAGGAGTTCAAGTTTGATGCTATTACAATCAATCCTTACATGGGGAAAGATTCCGTGGCGCCGTTTCTGCGATCGCCCGAACAGTGCGCCTTCATTCTCGCGCTGACTTCCAACGCCGGTGCGAAAGATTTTCAACGATTAAAGGTCGGAAAAAAATTTCTGTATCAGAAGGTTATTGAGACTGCGATGAAGTGGAACGGAAAGAAGAATATCGGTTTTGTGGCGGGAGCGACGAATCCGAAAGATCTGAAGTCAATCCGCAATTATGCGCCAACCGTTCCGCTGCTGATTCCGGGGGTCGGCGCGCAAGGCGGGAGCGTGAAAGCAGCGGTTCAGTACGGTTGTGACTTGAAAGGGGAAATGGCAATTATCAACGTAAGCCGGAGTATTCTCTACGCATCCGGCGGCGAGGACTTTGCTGAATCAGCAAGAAGAGAAGCAACGAAAATCAGGGATGAAATAAACTTCTGGCGGGAGAAGTTTTTCAAACGTTGAGAAACGAAATTTGTTCTCTCAATGCCTCCATGCCTCCGCGGTTCAAACCAGAACCGCATCATCAAAAATGGAAAACAATAAAATTCACGAAGATCTTCTCCGCCATCTGTGGAGTGGACAGTATCTTGACGCGGAACGGCTCGCAACGATCGATGGACGTTTCTTGAAAGTAATCCAGCCGGGGACGTTGAATCGCGGCAGCGGTCCGGACTTTCGCGATGCTATCGTCGTGCTTGATGGGAAAACTTTGCGCGGGGATATTGAATTTCACCGATCGATCGCAGACTGGAAAGCTCATGCGCACGATGTCGATGCAAAGTACAACTCTGTTATTCTTCACGTTGTCCTTCGTGGGAATTCTGACGTCGCTTCCACCCTGTCGGCAAGCGGACGACCAATTCCTATTCTCATGATCGAGCAGTATCTCTCCTATCCCTTGGAAAAAATTCTTGAGCACACGATGCGGGATGAGCGCGTCTCACTCTCCGCGCCCCTCCGATGCGTTCACCGAAATGATGGAATAGGTGTTGAAGTGCTGGAGTCCTGGATTCGCCGGTTATTTGCCGAGCGACTGAAAGAGAAAGAGACACGTATGCTCGCCCGCCTTTACCAGATCATCGATGACCGGCATCGCGGCGTATTTGAGCCGGAGGAGAAATACAATGAGAATCCTGATGATATCCCGGTTTCCGAGCTCAGCATTACGAAGGAAGAATTGAAGCAATCCGATGCGTGGGACCAACTTCTTTACGGGGCGATTATGGATGGGCTTGGATATTCGAAAAATCGGGCGCCATTTAAGGACCTCGCCCATCGCGTTTCGATTCAACGTCTCAGAATTCTTTCGGCCTCACGAGAACTGACACAACACGATATCGAGGCGATCTTATTTCGCATATCGGGACTGCTTCCCGCAAGCCATGAATTGAATGATCAACAATCAAAGGTACATGTTCACCTCCTCCAGTCGTTGTGGAAAGAACTGAACGCGGATGTTCATTCAGCCCATCTTCTCTCCGTTGAGCCGCTCTCCGCCACGGACTGGGTTTTTACCCCCACGCGCCCTTCAAATTTTCCGACCGTGCGCATTGCTGCAGCAAGTCATTTTCTTACAAGGATTTTTCATGGCCAAATGGTGAAGCACATCATCACAATAATTGCAGGAGTACATTCGTCTACAGAGGAAAAGCTTGATCAATTGCTTTCGTTATTCGATATTGCGGGAGAATCTTTCTGGAACTACCACTATTCATTTACCGACTCTTTTCCACAAAGGCGCTCGTTGCTTGGCAACGCTCGGAGGCTTGACATCATTATCAACGCTATCATTCCGCTCAGTAATCTTTATGGTAACATCTTTGGTATAGACGTGATTGGTTCGCATACATCGCGCATTGCAGAAGCAATTCCATTATTAGAAAGTAATGCCGTGGTGAGGAAAATTGAGAATCAATTGCTGAAAGGGAAACTGCGATTGAGTGCCGCGCACCAACAACAAGGAGCAATCCAGCTCTACAGGCGCTATTGCACAATGGGGCGGTGCGACGAATGTGAAGTCGGTAAAAGAGTCTTTGGAGAATAGTCGATGGCCGATTGGTTGATTGAAATAGAAAATGAACTCCGGAGAGGCCGCCAATCGCAAAATCCGGGCCGAACACGCACCGTCGCACGCCGAATTGCTGGCATTGCGATCACGGAACTCCAGAATCAATTCCCAAACCTCTTTTTCGGTGACGATTATTATCGCGCTCTGCAAGCATTCATGAACGCCGGCGAAATTCCCGCTCCTGTTGCCGCAGCCGCGCGACGATTACAGGAGCGACTCACTCCCGATTTTACATCGCCGAGCATCGACCCACTCGGCGACGCCATAATGATAGTGGAGTTTGTAAAAATCCGTCTCAGCGAAAAATAACGTACGACATGAAACAGTTCTAAAATAATTTTGTTGCATTGTTTCAAAGGATGCACTAATTTCTTCTGAAAGCTAAGAGTGAGTCATGCATACAGAACATAAAAATCATGCAAACATTTATCTCGACCGCAACGAAAGCCAATTTGGTCCTGCGCCGGAATGTTTCACTATTCTTCGACGGGCTACCAAAAACGAACTCAGCAATTACTCCCGCGATTTTGCGCGGGGTGTGAAGAGTGTTCTATCCGAGACCCTTGCACGCGAGTATGATATTCCCGAAACCAATATTCTTCTGAGCTACGGCATCGAGGACATGCTGAAAGAGATCGTTCATTGCTACCTCGCCAAGGATGAAATCATCATGATTCCACAGCACTCGTGGTGGTACTATAAATCCGTTGCAAGCGAGGTCAGCGGCAAGGTGGTTGAATATCCAATGCACGCCAATAAAGACCGATACACCTATGATCTCAGCGAGATCGTTTCTCTCGTCCGCTCTGTGAAGCCCCGCCTCTTGCTCTTTGCATCGCCGAACAACCCGACGGGGAATTCTCTCTCCATGGATGATGTGAAGTTGCTCGTCAATGAATGCACCGATACAATGTTCATCATCGATGAAGCCTATTTTGGCTTCACGGACATTTCGCATAACATCATGCCGCAGCTTACCTTGCACTATCCTCAGCTGGCGGTATTAAGAACATTTTCGAAACTCTACGCACTTGCCGGAATACGAATTGGATATGCATTTGTCGGCAAAAATTATCAAAAACTCATTACGTTCAGCGCCCGGTATTTGGGCTACAATGTGCTTTCGGAACAGCTCGCACTTGCAGCCCTGCGTGACAAAAAGTACTATCAGTCGCTTGCCGCCACCATGGCAACGGAGCGTGAACGCTACTACCAATTTTTCCGTACAGTAGAAGGTTGCACGGCATATCGCACCGACGCCAATTTTGTCCTCGTGAAACTTCCGCATGAAAACTCCGATTCGTTGAAAAAGTATCTTACTGAACCCGGTCTTGTCATCAAGTTCTTTGCCGAAAAAGAATTTTCCGATCACGTACGAATTACAATTGGAACGCCTGAACAAAATTCGTTGCTCCTCAATGAAATGAAGAAATATTTTGCTCGAAAAAGTGCCTTAGTCTCGAACCAAGGGTGACCCTGATGCATTGCGTTATCCTCGCCGCCGGTACAGCCACCCGGCTTCGACCGCTTACTGACTCAACTCCGAAATGCCTGCTTCGCATCGGCGACCGGGTAATCCTGGAGCGTGCAATTCGCGCGGTGTTCCATGCCGGCGTGATCGACTTCACGATTGTTGTGGGATTTCAGGACTGGATGATCAAGAATTATCTCAAGCGAAATTTTCTGTCTTTGGATTTCACATTCGTTATCAACGATCGCTTCGAGCAGACAAACAACGCCTATTCATTGCTCCTGGCCGGTGAAGAAATTGAGGGCCACGAGCTGCTTTTGCTGGACAGCGACATCGTCTTCGATGATGAGATCATTCCGCTCCTCGCCAAATCTCCGCAGGAGAGCTGCATAGCAGTGCGTTCGAGGGGGAACGTGGGAGAGGAAGATATTAAAGTGGAAGTAAATTCAAAAAAGGAAATCGTTCGTATCGGCAAAGAAATTCCAATTGCTTCAGCGTACGGCGAGTCGATCGGCATAGAACGGTTTTCCCGCGGTGACACGACAGCTCTTTTCCGTACTTTGGAAAAGAGGATTCACGCCGAGAAGCGCGTAAATGAGTTCTACGAAGCGTCGTTCCAGGAAATGATTGGCGACGGAGCACACCTCCGTGCGGTCGACATCGGCAGCCATCGCTGCGTGGAAATAGATACCCTGGATGATTTGCATACAGCAGAATCCACCTTTATCTGACACTTCAGCGCTTGCCTTCCTATAGCTACGAAAATTCCGTCAAGTCCGATAAATCGGATGAACGTATCAACGTTTATCTTCAACGTCCGATTGCTGGCTTTATTGTACGCGCTGTGTATCTCACGCCGATATCGCCTAATCACCTTACACTAGTATCGATCATTTTTGGAGTTATCGGAGGAGTGTTGGTCGCCCTGTCCGATGCCCGGCTGGCGGCCGCCGGCCTCTGCTTCTATTTGAAAGATGTATTTGATTCCGCCGACGGGCAACTTGCGCGAGCGAAGCAACAATTCAGCCGGCGAGGGAGATTTCTCGATTCGATTGGGGACTTTATTGTCGATCTCTTCTTGTTCGGAGGAATTTGTGTGTTTCTTTGCCGCGGTGGGACGTCTATCCCCATTTCTTTGTCAATTGGAGCTATTGGATTTCTCGGTACGAGTCTGCGCGTGTCGTATCATGTATTCTACCAAACTTCGTATCTCCACCGCGAACAAAAATATCAGACGAACCGCATTTCCGAAGAATTGCGGGACCAAGACTATTTGGAAGACCGAACGACTCTTTGGTTGCAGAGAATATTTCTATTCCTGTACGGATGGCAGGATCGATTAATGCTTTGGCTTGATGTGTGGTGTCTCCGCGGAGGAAATCGAGAGCACGGCACGATGCCGGCGGCCTGGTATCAAGATGCGATCGCTTTGCGGTTGAGCGGCTTGCTGGGATTTGGAACTGAGTATGTTGTGCTGACTGCGTGTTTGCTCCTTGGGAGTGTCTCCACATATCTTTTTTTCACGCTGATATTTTTCAATGGAGTGTGGCTCTGCGCGGTACTCTACAGAAAGTTTTTTCTCTCGCGCAATAGATCAAAGGGGAATTCAGAGGAGGATGCGTAGGAGACTGCTGTGAAGGGTTACTTCTTTTCTTGCATTTCTTTCCGGATTTGGGCTTCAAGCCGGAGATGCTCTTCAGCGGAGATGTTCAGGGATTTTCGAAGTGCTTCGAGCCGTTCGGCCTCTTCTGGTGTGAAAAGCCCATCCTTCCAAATCTCGCGTAGATGACCGATGTATGATGTCGATTTTTTTTCGTTTTCAATCTTAAGAAATTCCTGGTCGGATAATCCGAGCTCGTTCTTCAATACCACAAGAAGCCCGCGCTCGTCTGCAGAGATAACGCCATCCTCCCACGCTTTTTGAAAGAGTTTCGCAATCAGCCCGAGCATTTGTTCTTTCGCATCTCCAGCGGGAGGCCGTTGCCCCTCTTTGCCGGGCTGAGATTGCATCTCCGCAAGTTTTTTTTCGGCTTCTTCCTTTGCAGCAATCGCATCCTTGGCCTGTGTCGCCAGATGTGCGATATCTTGTTGGAATCGTTGCTGTGATGTGCTGAACTCTTGTTTCAGCAGTTCAATGCGCGCATCGGATTTCTTTTCCGCAGCGTCTTGAGCATCTTTTCTAATTTTTGTGAGCATGTCGTCGCCCGGCACTTGCGCTACCGGTGAGGGCGGGGCTTGGGCCGGAACAGTCTGCGGTTTTGCATCAGGGGCGTTTTGTGCACGAGGCGGAGCGTCCGCCGTTTTCGGTCCGGCAGCAGACTTCTTCTGCTCCTCGGCAAGTTTCTTGACGCGCTCTTCTTCTTCCTTCTTGCGGCCGGCTTCCATCGCTACCTTGATTCGCTCATTGTACGCCAACGCGTACATATTGTTCGCTTCGATAGCAAGGGCCTTCTTCACTTCATCGAGAGCTTTTGGAAACTCGGACGACTTGATAAATTTGTCCGCAGATTTCAAAAACTCGCCGATTGCCTTTTTGTTTGCTTCTCTATCTTGAACGAGCGAGGGCATGGCCTTTTTGTTCGGATTCTATTGACGTCATACGATGCTGGCTAGGACCAATATATTCATCGATCTGCATAATGTCAATGAAATGAGGGACTGGGAAGTGTCGCACTTTCTTCAGGGCAAAGAGAGTCTTGTTGGTATCCCATCGAATCCTTTGGCTGAGCTTCTACTCTTTCTCTGGCATCAGAGAAAGAAGAGATCGGATAAGTCTTCACAAACTGAGATACCCGTGGGGAATGAGATGACCGGTTCGTCTATGAGTCCAAAATTCAAAGATCTCGTGCCTGAAGCGAGAGTCCCGAGGAAACAGATTCAAATTGCTCAACAAGGCGCTTTGCTTCTCGGCGCTCTGTGTGTTATATTTTCACGCAATGCACCGATATCGGAAGAGTATTCACCGCAAGCAAATAAGAGACATCCTCAAGTGAGTGTTCCGTCCGGAAAGAGGAATGATGACGACCGCCAATGTTCGAAGTCAACTTGAAAAAAAACTGCGTGATGCATTCAAAGAAATTATAGATGGCAGGAGCGTGAAACGGTCGAAGCACGAATTGATTTTTGGCGGGGTCGATGTCTCGAATGTATTTATCGAGGAGTTAGATAAAAAGAGTTTTGTTCCAACAACGGTGGGCGGTGTTCAATGCGCAGAAGGCCGGCGTGTGCCGGCATTCACCATCGAGGGATCGTCCGCGTTCTTCGGATGGGTATTCTGGGAAAAATTTACCGAATTGCGTCTACGGAAACTTTTCGGCAGTGTCGTGAGAAACGAAAAAGGAGATTGGGCCATTCAAATCTCGCCCGGAAGTCAAAAAACAATTTACGTAAACTCCGGGCAGGCGCTGGATATGGATATTGACCATCCGTTTGAGTGGTAGAGTCTGTTCACACTCGTCGTTTGAACCCGTTTATCGTCTCTTCATGAAAATCTATCGCTCATACTTTCCGCTCCTTTTTGTTTTTCTTATTTCCGTTGCTGCTGCCGCACAGGAAGAATCCGCTCGGGCGTTCGCATCCATCGATCACTATACGCTAAGAATTTCAATCGACGTTGGACGTCATCTTTTACAGGGTGAAGCCGATCTCAGGCTTACCATATTGAAAGACTCCGTTTCGCAGATTCACTTCATGTTTGGCTCCTCAATGGAATTGCTCTCTGTTCGCGATTCCCTCGAGCAAAAAATGGAAACCAAGGAACATCCATTTTCCGAAGCCGTCAATCGCAAAGAGATTTCAGTATTTGTTCCCGATACCCTGAAACGGGGAGACCTGATCTCTGTGAAAATTGCGTACGAGGCCAGCTTCGATTCCGTACCGACGATGACCTCATTTATCTCCGACCGGGAAATTCTTCTTGCACCAAATGATAGCACGTTGTGGTGGCCCCTCCTTGCTTCGACGACAAGCCCATTGTCCCAACAAGTCGCTCCTGCAATTATGGAGGCAACGCTTCCCTCCGGGTTTGTGATCGTTCCCACTGGACCGGCCGACTCGGCTCATTCCGTTGGGTCGAAGACATCATGGAGATTCGTCTATAACATTCCGAGGCGTCTCTCCGCAGGTTTCATCTTATGTGCGTCGAAAAATCTGTTGGAGAGCACTCTTGCGAATGCAGACAGCACCGCTCAATTTTCTCTGTACTACGATGCAGCACAGTTCAATCAAGCACTTGCGGGAGCAGTCCTACGACAACTTCGTGAGGCATTTTCTTTTTTTGCTTCACTCACCGGCGTTCATTATCCACGGTCAAACATCTCTGTTGCAGTGGTTGGGACAGACGATGGGCGTATCGGATGGTATTTCGCGGATAACGTTATTATTGGAAGAAATTCTTTCGCATATTCTCTTTACGATTCCACAATATTGTCTTCGGTTCAGAAGAATAAGTGGATTCACCAACTTGCTCACTTCTTCGGAATCGCGGCCACCGACTCCACATTCTTGTTTGATGAAGGCTGGGCAAACTATCTGACGGCGAAATTCTTTCTCCACAAAACAGCCGGCGAAGAGGATGCGCGACGGCAGACTCGTCTCGATATATTTTCAACCACCCTTGATTTTTATCCCTCGCAAACGCTGGCTCAAGGCCGGAGCACAGGGAAGAACGAACAGGCAGTCTTCTCCAAAAGAGGATCATGCGTTTTTTTAATGCTTGAGTATATTCTGGGCGAGGAGTCGTTCAGGGCTGTAACCAGAAAATTATATGAGAAATTCACCGCCCGGCCGGTTACAATTCTCGAATTTGAACAACTCTGCGAAGAAGTGTACGGCTCTTCACTCGATTGGTTTTTCTATGAGTGGGTGTATCAAGCTGGGATTCCGGAGTTAATTTTCTCGAGCGACGTCACACAAACAAACAGGGGGAGTTATCTGCTTAAAGCCAGAATAAGCCAGCGTGGCGATGTGTTCAAGACTCCTGTCGACCTGGTTTTTACCGGGAGCGCTCGATCGCTGACGAAGCGGGTACTCCTTGAGCGCCAAGATCAGGAATTCGAATTCATCCTTCCCTTTCTCCCGACAAAAAGCGAGATTGATCCGAATTATCTTGTCCTCCGCTGGATTCCCCGACTCCGCTTGCTCGCCCACGTCCGGACAGCAGTGAGCTTCAGAATATTTGACCATGACCTCGCTAATTCGGAACGAGAAGCAATGCTTACGCTCCAGCTTGACCCGAACAATCTCACCGGTTGGAACAACATCGCCCTCTTTGCGCTCGGAAAGTCTGCGGTGCTAAAAGGTGAAATGACAAAAGCGGAGGAATATTTTCGCCGTGCTTCTGCTTTGGAAGCAAATGAACCGACGCAGATCTATTCCGTGCTCAGCCTGGTGCGTCTGGGGAACGTGCTGGAAATGGAGGGAAAACGTGATGAGGCCGTCGAAATATACAAACTCAGCGTAACGATAGGGGAACGAAACCCCGTGTTGTACAGCGTTGCACTCTTTGAAGCGTTGAAATATCTGCGTGAGAAGTTTGTTTCATCCGATCAATTTTGGTACGGGGAGTATTAAGTGCAATTTTTTTCAGCGCAGATTCATGAAGGCGAACAGAACTGAGGACGCTCGTTCGGTATCCCGCTCTCATTGCGTTTTTTTCTTCGACCCCAATTTTCTCGTCGATGCATCGACAGCAAAAACGTCCTCCGATTTTGAGAAGAAAAGGACCACGAGGGATGAAAGAAGGACAAGAGCATACGGGTTAGAGAAAAATTGCGTGGAAAATAAATTGCCGTTGGCAAGGTGAAAGTTAAGGACAAGCATCATCGCAATGATTAGTGTCGGCTGAGTGAGCAGACCCAAGATCAATGCTACACCGATGAGCATCTCTCCGGTGGGAATCATCCGCGACCACGCTTCAATTCCCGGATACGCGACGTGCTGCTGGTAGAATGAAGTAAGTACCGGGGGACTCTGCGCGTAGCGGTCCAGACTCGTCCGAAGAAATTCTGAAGAAGAGTACCACTCGAGCTTGTTCAATCCCTGAGCGAGAAAGAAAAGACCGATTGCGATGCGAAAAAAGGCAGCCCACTTTTGATTCATATATTTCCTTTACTTCCAACAGTTAAAAATGCAAAATTTAAAACTAAAATCAAACCTCCTTGTATGATGAAATGAAATTTACTCTCCCCCTTCCCAGTAACTTCAGTTTCTGGTCAACCGTCTATAGCCATGGCTGGTGTGTACTTCCACCGTTCAACGTTGACAAAGAGCAGAAACGGCTGAACGTTGTCGTGCCCACCAGACACAACTCGATGTACCATGTATCGTTGTACGAAGAGAAAAAGAGACTCGTTGTGCTTGTTGAGAATAGCCGACAATTGACGACTGCGGCAAGATTTGAAGTGACGAAAGCCATCTCTACAATGTTGCGTATCAATGAATCGCTTGATGAATTTTATGTCCACGCAAAGAAACATCCGCGCTATCGGTGGGTATCAAGACGCGGTGCAGGAAGATTGCTGCGCTCTCCTACGGTCTTCGAGGATGTTGTGAAGATGATCTGTACGACAAACTGCAGTTGGGCATTAACGGAAATCATGGTCGCGGCTCTCACTACAAAGCTTGGGGTTCATATTCAGGGGGATGTTTATTCGTTCCCTACGCCCAATGCTATTGCTGCGCAATCTGAACCCTTTCTCCGAAAAGAAATCCGCTGCGGTTATCGCGCACCCTTTTTGCTTGAACTCTCGCAAAGAATCACAAACGAGGATCTCTCCATTGAACAATGGCGGACATCCGATGCACCAACGGAAGAATTATTCAATGAGGTCCGATCGGTGAAAGGTGTCGGCGAGTATGCAGCTGGAAACATCCTCAAGCTCCTCGGCAGATATGACTACCTCGGATTAGATTCGTGGTGCCGCGGAAAATTCTACGAGATTTTTACAAAGGGAAGAAAAGTCAAAGACTCTACAATCGAAAAGCATTACGCGCCGTTTGGAAAATGGCGTGGCTTATTTTTGTGGATGGATGTTACGAAGGATTGGTATGAAAAAGAGTTTCCGTTCTGAGACTTTCGCAAAGCACGTGTGCCCCGTTATACGCAGGATCAGAAGATCTTTACACCGGCTCTTCAATGCCACCGTCGTTCCCATTTTTGGAAACATCCGCTAACCTATTCTTATTTCTGCACACCCCTTCTTGCAATACGTTCATTATTTCCCTGCCAGATATGTGGCACATTAGTTGGAGGAATGAACAACGTCAAAGGTTTTCCCCATAACCAAGGTGTACATGTGTTTCCGATTATAGAAAAGAATGACCTTGCCGCCAAAGTCTATCGCTACATCATCAAGGCTCCGAATATTGTAAAAAAAGCAAAAGCCGGACAGTTTGTCATTTTGCGTTTATATGAAGACGGAGAGAGAATCCCGATTACGCTTGCAGATTGGGACGAAGCACGCGGGACGATTACTCTTTACGTTCAAGCAGTCGGAAAGACGACGATAATGATGAGCATGATGAAAGCGGGCGACTCGTTGATGGACGTGGTCGGACCGTTCGGCGTCCCGAGTCATGTTGAGAAGGGCAAAACATTTGTGGCGCTTGGGGGTGGTTTTGGCATCGCAGCAATCCATCCGATTGTTCGCGCACATAGAGTGATTGGAAACAGAACAATTTCAATTATTGGCGCTCGCTCAAAAGAGCTGCTGATCATGGAAAACGAAATGCGAGCGGTTTCCGATGATGTCCGCATTGCTACCGATGACGGCAGCTATGGCACAAAAGGTTTTGTCACAACAATTTTGAAATCCATGCTCGAGAAAAACGAACCGATAGATGTTGTGCTCGCTATCGGTCCGGTTGTCATGATGAAAGCAGTCTCCGACCTTACGAAACCGTACGGCGTTCAAACGCTCGTTAGTTTAAATCCGATTATGATGGATGGCACGGGAATGTGCGGCGCCTGCCGCGTTGTCGTCGGAAACAAAATGCAATTCGCTTGCGTGGACGGGCCGGAATTCAACGGTCACGATGTCGATTTCGAGTTGTTGACGGCCCGGCAGAAAATGTATTCGCCGCAGGAAAAAATTTCATTGGAAATTTTTGAAAAAATTTGCCAAACACAGGAGCAGCGCGAAACCGCTGCGTGGTGATATCGAAAAATGAAAAGAGAAAATCTTCCACAGGAAGTGGATCAACCCCTGGTTGAAAAAGTGAAAAGTCATTCGTTGCGGACTCGGAATTTGATTTCATGCTGTCAGCTATTTGGCATACTCCTATGAGTGAAGAAACAATGACGGACAAGATCGACACACAACGAAAGCTTACCAACAAAGAGCGAATGAAGATTTCGCGCCATGCGATGCCGGAACAGGATCCGCTGGAGCGCGCGAAGAATTTCTTTGAAGTGCCGCTCGGTTATACACCAGAGTTGGCAATCGAAGAAGCGGAACGATGCATCCAGTGCAAGAATCCGAAATGTATTGAAGGCTGCCCAGTCAACGTGAAAATTCCACAATTTATTTTTCATGTGGCGATGGGTAATTTTGAGCTTGCGGCTCAGACGTTGAAAGAAACGAATGCGCTGCCTGCGGTTTGCGGCAGGGTCTGTCCGCAGGAAGAGCAGTGCGAAATTGTTTGTAACATCAGCGCGAAAGTCGAGCCGGTCGCAATTGGTCGCTTAGAACGATTCGTTGCGGATTGGGAACGCGCTTCCAGGAAAATTTCCATTCCTTCACTTGCACCCCCAACTGGGAGGAAAATTGCAGTCATAGGCGCCGGACCTGCCGGCCTTACGTGCGCGGGAGACCTCGCGAAGCTAGGTCACACGGTGACTATCTTCGAAGCTCTGCACAAACCGGGCGGCGTTTTGGTCTACGGAATCCCCGAATTTCGCCTTCCAAAACAGATTGTTGAGGCGGAAGTACACTACTTGGAAAAAATGGGAGTGCAAATACAATGCGATTTTGTTGTTGGAATGACCCGCACGATTGATGAATTGATGAACGAGGATGGCTTCGACGCAGTTTTCATCGGAACTGGCGCCGGACTTCCATACTTCATGGGAATTCCGGGAGAGAATTTGAATGGAGTCTATTCCGCAAATGAATTTCTAACACGGATGAACCTCATGAAGGGTTTCGAATTTCCAAATCATGCCGACACGCCCGTGCCGATGGCGAAACACTTTGCCGTCATCGGGGGTGGAAATACGGCTATGGATGCTGCGCGCACAGCGCGCCGATTACCGTGGGCAGAAAAAGTGTACATCGTTTATCGCCGCTCTCATATTGAAATGCCGGCGCGAAAAGAAGAAATTCATCACGGTGAAGAAGAAGGAATTGAATTCCTCCTCCTCACAAATCCGACCCGATTCTTAGGCGATAATGGCTGGTTGGTCGCAATGGAATGCCAGAAGATGGAACTCGGCGAACCCGATGCGTCGGGTAGACGCAAGCCAATCCCCATCGCCGGCAGCGAATTTGTTCTCAGCGTTGAAGCGGCAATTGTCGCGACGGGCAACGGTTCAAATCCGCTCATCAACAAGACAACGCCGGGACTGGCGGCAAATAAGTACGGCAATATCATTGCAGACGAAACAGGAAAGACGTCTCGCGAGGGTGTGTGGGCAGGAGGCGACATTGTCATCGGAGCGGCGACCGTCATCAAGGCGATGGGTGCAGGAAAAAAAGCAGCAGCCGCAATGCACGAATATGTGATGGCAAAAAAATAAATATCAATGAGATTGTGGTACGAAAAACCCGACCAATGACGGCCGGGTTTTTTATTTATGGAAAAGTGATAAGTTCTCGCTATATTATTCCATTGCCGAAAACAATTCTTGTATATTAACCCCATCGCATCATGCCCAGGGCACTCAGTCCGCGAAAACTTGCCGTAATGGTCTCGATTTTTCTGATCATTATTTCGATCATAGGCATAGCGCTATGGGAGGTTTTTTCAGGCCGGCTTATCGAAACGGCGTTCAACGGACAATCGCTGCCATCGGTGAATAAGTACGTCGGCATCCATAAAAGCATCGATCCGACCAATCGAACTCTAGAATATTTTTTGCAGAATGGAAAACCGGTTGTCCCGCGATTACTTGGTCTTCTTATCACGGCCCAACTCCTCCTGTTAGCCGCAATGCGATACGGTCGGTCCGTTGTTTCAAAGTTCTTTTCTGAAGCGACCCACCCCATCAACCTCGGGATCTTCCGCGTCGTTTTGTTTGCAGCACTGATTATTTACATCGACATTCCTCAGGTTGTTCAGTTCAGCCGATTTCCTGTCGAGCTTCGTGTGGCGCCGTTTGGAATTGGCTGGTTGATCAATATTCTTCCAATCAATCCCGCATGGGCAACGGCTGCGTCATATCTTTTTATTATGTCATGTGTCAGCGGAGTCCTCGGATTTTTTTCCCGAACATCTGCAACGATTGCCGTCATTCTTGGTTTTTATGTACTCGGTATTCCGCAATTTTTTGGAAAAATCGACCATTACCATCACCTTCTCTGGTTCGCGGCAATTCTTGCTGCGAGTCCCTGCGGAGATGCACTGTCGATTGACTTACTCATTGCTTCACGAAAGAAAAAGAAGGGCGAGGCAGTGGATCCGTCAGTGGCATACGCTCTACCGCTGAAATTTGCAATGTTGTTGATGGGGATAATTTATTTTTTCGCGGGAGTCTGGAAATTTGTAATCGGGGGATTCGGCTGGGCAACGGGTGACACGATGAAATATATTCTATACGCGCAATGGTTCCGGTTGGAGTGGATGCCGGCGTTCAGAATAGACCAGTATCCATTGGCTTATAGAGCAGCGGGCATCGGCGTCATCTTTTTCGAGCTGGCATTTATCTTCCTTCTGTTTTTTCCGTGGTCTCGGAAAGTTGCCGCAATCTGCGGAATACTGTTTCATTTTTCGGTCTATCTCTTCGCACATATAAATTTTTGGACTCTTGCACTCTGCTATGTCATATTCATAGACTTCGAACCCCTTCATCACCGACTAAAAAGGTCAACGTTGCCGATGCCCGGCTTCTCAAATCAACACTCGGCAATTATAAATCCCAGCCGAAGCCTGGTGAGCCTCGGGCACAGTAAATCAACGGTTATCGTCGGCACCCTATTGCTCTCAGTCAATATTCTATGTGGTCTTGCACTTGTCGATTCCTGGCCATTCGCAGTCTACCCGACGTTTGCAACCGTTCAAGAAAAATATCTTCAGTCCCTTACCATATCACTCCTTAACCCAGACGGCACGACAACGGAGATAATTCCCTATAAAGAACGATCACTCCAAAGCAAGATGCATCCATCGCGACTCATTGGCCTATTCACACAAGTGTTATGGGCAAAGGATTCAACCGAAGCAAGAACGCGAGGAACCGCTCTTCTTAAGGTGCTGGCGGAGGACGATACGCGTCTGCGCCAAGCCAAGTCAATTCAGATTTTCAAAGATATATGTTCAGTGATACCGAAAGAACAGAATAGAAACCCCGTGCGACGGGAGTTATTAGTCAGCATTGAACGATGAACAAAACTTTACAACCAGTAATTCTTTATGATGGAGTGTGCGGGCTCTGCGACCGATTTGTACAGTTTATTATCGCGCGCGACCTGTCGGCGAAGATTAAACTTGCACCATTGCAATCTGGATCTGCAATTGCGCTGTTGCAGAAACTTCACTTGCCCGTAGCTGCACTTTCAACTGTGGTGCTCATTGAAGAAGAGAAAAGCTATATCAAATCAGCAGCAGTACTTCGGTCTCTCAGCTACGTCGATGGTGCGTGGAAATTCTTCACAATTTTGAGGATCATTCCCACTCCTATCTCCGACTTCGTGTACGATTTTGTAGCACGCAATCGTTATAGATGGTTCGGGAAGTTCGACGCGTGCATTATTCCGTCTCCCGAGACAAAAAACCGTTTTCTTTTGTAAGTGGGGCACGTGACCCCTTCAGTAGGTTGGGTCACGTGACCCCACCTACTGCGCCTTTCGTGTCTCTGGAATACTTTGCCGAAGAGTCGTACATTGAGAGCACATTCTTTCTCGATGTCTCAGCGCCTTGGCCGTTGGCATCTTTCAAATTCTATGACTCTTAGTGAAATAAACATTTACCCGATCAAGTCGGCGAAGGGAATATCGGTGCGAACTGCCCTTGTCGAGCGGCGTGGAATTCAATTCGATCGCCGCTGGATGGTTGTCGATGCCTCCGGAGTATTCTTGTCGCAACGAGGCTTTCCCCGATTAGCATTGATCTCAACGCACCTTGATTCGGATACTCTGCATGTGAACGCTCCGGGCATGAATACTCTCACACTTTCATTACAGCCGAGTAGCCCCGATCCGATCCGCGTCCATGTCTGGAATGATGGAGTTGACGCGATTTCGGCCGGCGACGAGGCGCAAAAATGGTTCAGTACGTATCTTGATATGCCATCCCGGCTCGTCTTCATGCCGGAAAACAGCATTCGCCAAGTTCAACCTAAGTCTGCTATTCACAATGATATCGTCAGTTTCGCGGATGGGTTTCCACTATTACTCATCTCGCAGCAATCACTTAACGATCTCAATGACAGGCTTGTCACTCCCGTGCCAATGAACCGTTTTCGGCCGAATATTGTAATAAATAACTCCGACGCGTTCGCCGAAGATCGCTGGAAAAGAATTCGCATCGGCACGATGCTGTTTTACGTTGTCAAGCCCTGTTCACGATGCGTCACAACGACCGTCGACCAGGAGACGGGGATACAAGGAAAGGAGCCGCTTGCGACCCTTTCGCGGTACAGAAAAGTCGACGGCAACGTCCTCTTCGGACAAAACATCATTCCCGAAAATGTCGGGACGATTACTATTGGGGATCGAGTCGAGATCATCGGATAGCCATGACACTCTTCATGAAAAAAGTCTTCATCCTCTCGGTTTTTCTTATCTCCACCCTTCAGGCGCAAGAGACGAAGTACTATTTCTACAACCCGAAGATCGACTACGGTTCAGATGCGATCTTCAGCCCGCTGACCATGATGATCAATAGTAGCTACGATATTTTTCGCAACGGCGCACACAGTAAAGACGTTTTTAATCAGCCGTATCTCACAGGAATGAAAAATGTGTGGCGGAATATTTCCAGTCCGCTGTACAACATCAACAGATACGGATGGGATAGATTCACGCGCGAAGAGATTTTCAATCTTAATCTGAATGCGAAGGAAGCGCAATTTCTCCCGAACTTCTCCGACCACGCCATTGGGGAAGGGATGCTGTACGCAAAAACAGCGGAATGGTACGATTACAATGGCTATCGGTATCCGTATCTATGGTCGTTTATTACCACCTCGGCGTCTCAATTCATGAACGAGATTGTTGAGAACGGAGCATATGAAGACACGAGTGTTGACCTTATCGCTGACATGCTCATTTTTAACACGGCAGGCTTTATTCTCTTCAGCAACGAGTGGGCAAGAGATTTCTTCAGCCGAACGGTTCCGTTGTATGATTGGTCGCTGCAACCGGTGATCGACCCCACCACTGGATTTCTCTTCAATGCGGGCGAACAGTTTGTGATCAGGCACGGGATTCCCTTCGCTCCGCGATACTCTGCCTTTGTCTACTGGGGAATTCACGGGATCGCCGGTATCAGCTATGCATGCGACGATGAAAGCAATCTCTCGATCGGGGTGGGACAGGTCGTGAACAGGGTCAACGAAAATAGATATAAGGGATTGCGTTTTCTGACGCCGAGCCTGGACGGCGTTATAGGAATATTCTACGACAAAAATAACTCGTTGATGACTTCAGTTCTTCTAACCGGTCCGCGTTTGTACAATGCACAAATAAATATATATCCTGGATTGGTGAAGCTGGGTTGGTTTGAGCCCGGAGTGTATCTTGCGTTCGGAGAGTGGGATAAGTTCGTTTTTGGGATTTCGCTTGCCCACATTCCCCTCGGGATCGGCCTGGGCAGTAGATATGACGAGACGCGGTCAAACTAGGACAATCGTAGGGTCAATCTCAACGCCGGCCTTCATCGAATTTGCGATCAGACAATTTCCGTGTGCCTCGCGAACAGCCTCTTCTACCTGCTCGCGCGTCCATTCTTTCCCAACCGTAATCTCCGGCAAGATCCTGATTTTCGTGAACCGATATTTTCCGTCCACAAACTCTAGGACTCCCTCGGCGGAGCTCTTGTAGGAAACGAGAGGAATATTTCTTCGCCCCCCAAACGAGAGAAATGTTGACATCGCGCAAATCTCCGCTGATGCGACGAACATGTCTTCCGGTGTCCACATGCCCGGAATTCCCTTGAATTCCGGTGGGCTCGATACGTCGAGACTTGGTTTTATATCCGAAGAAAGCTTTCCTTGCCTCGCCTGCTGCCATTTCAGCGAGGTGTTATAAGTAAATGTTTTATATCTCTTTGTTGGTTCCATTTTCTGGTGTACAATTCTTGCTTAGTGGGTAAATTCATAAATATGATGACGTATTATATGCTTGACAATATTCAGTTTTTAGTGTACAATACTGGCGTATATAGCGGAGAATATATGCC
>JAGVPT010000036.1 GCA_020052095.1 Bacteroidota bacterium
AAAGAGAGCGGTTTTTAAAAAGTGGATTCGGCAGGGCATGGTTGGACACGCAGTTTCCAGATCTTAGATAAAACTCATCGGAGAGGTGCAAGAGCGGTTGAATTGGCCACCCTGGAAAGGTGGTATACTGGTAACGGTATCGTGGGTTCGAATCCCACCCTCTCCGCAAAGATCAGGCCAATTCCAGCGAGCAAGAAAGCAACGGACTGTCGATGGGTTCTGCGCCAACCTGAAGGGGTCCTTCGGACTGGCGGAGAATCTCGCCCTCTCTGCGAAATAACCTTACGACGGCGAACCGATCGACGCAACTTTAATTCCCGCACGTCGTTTACTACCTGGCTCGCTCCACAGACAGGATTCATTACTTACAATGGAAGTCACGAAACCTGTAATCGCTGTTATTTACAGGTTTTTTTGTTTAGTGGGTGCGGAACGGCGTCCCCGGCAATAATGAACATGAAAATACGATTTTTGCCTGCTCTTTTTATATTCTCGATCTCCTTTGCGCGGCCATCGGGCGATTACGCGACTCTGAGCGGTTATGTCCGCGACAAAGTAAACGGAGAACCACTTCCCTATGCCAACGTTTATGTCGCGGGAACGACAATCGGCGGTTCGACTAACACCTCCGGCTATTTTGCCATCCCTAATATTCCTTTCGGCAAGCAGCTCGTCCGATTCTCGCTGATAGGTTACAGAGACCAGACAATCAGGATAGACGTCGATTCAATAAAGGATTTTAAGAAGAATGTGGAGCTTGTTTCCAGAGCCGTCGAAGTTTCAGAGGTAGTCATCTCTGCGGAAAAAATGGCAGACGAGAAAAATATTCAAACCAGCAGGATTGTCGTTCAAGCGAAAGACATTGCGGCAATGCCGGCAATCGGCGAGACGGATGTGTTTCGCGCCTTGCAGCTTCTTCCGGGCGTGAAAGCCGCTTCGGACATTTCGAGCGGCCTCTATATTCGCGGTGGCGGCCCAGACCAAAACCTAATTCTTTTGGATGGAACCGTGTTGTACAATCCTTCGCATTTGTTTGGTTTCTTCAGCACATTCAACAATGATGCGGTAAAAGACATTGAGTTATTCAAAGGGGGCTTCCCCGCTGAATACGGCGGAAGACTCTCTGCGGTCTTGAATGTTACAAATAAAGACGGCGACAGAGTATCAACACACGGTAAAGGCTCAGTCAGCCTTATCAGCAGTAGATTGACAGTCGAAGGTCCCCTCGCCAGTGGTTCGTGGTTTCTCTCTGGTCGACGGACATATCTCGATCGCATTGTTGCAATCATGGGCCTTGACAAAGGAAAAGATCCTCTTCCACTCTATTATTTCTACGACGCAAATGGGAAGCTAAATCAAGACATGGGAGAGAATGATAAAATTTCTTTTGTCGGCTACCTTGGACAGGACAATTTGGATTACAATCAAGGCGACGGACAGATTGATGTAAATCTTGCATGGGGAAACAGGACCGGCGCATTAAAGTATACACATATTTTTGCGCCGACACTTTTCTCCAACTTTATCGTAACGGCAAGCGCTTTTAAGACCGGATTGACTGCGGAATTTTCCGGCTCGAAGGCTGAGTTCGTGAATACGGTCTCCGATTATTCCATCAAAGGCGACATAGACTACTACGCCGCGAACGAGCACTTTATCAAAGTTGGTTTTTGGTGGTCGCAATACAGATTTGGAGTCGTGCGGAAATTCGGCGACAACATTTTTTATGACATTGTGTTTCGTCCGGCGCTCATCTCCCTCTACGCCCAAGACGATTGGACCATCGATGAACGTTGGAGCCTGCACGGCGGGCTTCGTTTTGAGTATCAAGATGCGAGCAAAGTCATCAAAGTGGGACCACGTTTCTCAGCTCGATATAATGTGACCGACAAAGTCGCGCTCAAAGCAGCAACCGGCATCTATTATCAATATCTCAATCTAGTTTCGAACGAAGCATTTTCCTTTTTCGATATGTGGGTTCCGGTCGATGAAAAAATGAAAACGCCGCGGTCGGTGGATTATGTCTTTGGTATCGAGACGCATCCATTCGGCGATTACGATTTTAATATCGAGACGTACTACAAAACATATGCAAATATCGCCGAGTTTAAACAAGAAGCCACGCGCGCCGTGCAAATCAACGAACTATTTGACGTCGGCACAGGACGTGCGTACGGCGCAGAATTCTTTCTGCAGAAAAAAAGCGGAGACGTGACCGGATACATCGGTTATTCACTTTCGTGGACATACCGGAACTTCGCTGCAATCAACAACGGAAGAGACTATCAACCGAAGTACGACAGGCGGCACGACGTCGCCGTCGTGGCTAATTATCAGCTTTCGCAAAACTGGAAGTTTGGGGCCGTCTATACGTATGCGACTGGTCAGACATATACTCAAGCCGTCGCGCGTTACCTTCTCGGCACGCGAGAACAGCAGGAAGCATTCATTCTTCCCGGTGAGCGATACAACCGCAGACTTGAACCGTACCATCGCCTGGATATCAGCCTGACGAAGCGTGCGACCTTCTTAGGAGTGAAAGGAAATTGGTACGTCCAAATCTTCAACGTGTACAATCATCGCAATGTGTGGTTCAAGCAGTTCGACACGGAAAAGAACCCGACCGAAATTACCGACGTGAGGTTGCTTCCCATTATCCCGACGTTTGGATTGGACTTTGACTTCTAGCAGTAAGGGACTATTGACGATGAAATATTTCATTTTTGTTTCTTTGATAACTCTCATTGGAATCAACGGTTGCTCTGAGCCGACGTATCCGAGTGAATACTCCAATCAGATTGTCGTTCAAGGATATTTGATGGCAAACCAACCGATTGATAGCATCATCGTCCGGAGAACGGCGCGGCTCGAAGAATACGTCTCTGAATCAAGTCTCGCAATCAATGGTGCAACGGTTGTCATCGCCGGGAACGGCATTGTCGATACGCTCAAAGCTATGCCTGGTAATACCGGATTCTACACCTCAATGCGCAATCCGCAAAACATCATCAAGCCAAAGCAGACGTACACACTTTTCGTCCGGACTCTTGATGATAGAACTGTGACGGCAACAACAACGGTGCCCGATACCTTCCACATCATCGGCAAGAAAGCTTTCCCACGAGTGCTCCATTACCGTAAAGGACCTAACGATGATCCGACGAAATTATACACCATCGACTGGACTTCGAGCAATACGTTCAGCGACTACATCACATCAGTCACAAGCCTAGACAGTCTCGCCGACCAAATTCAGCGGGACTTTCGCAACAACGAGGATACCGAAAGAAAACCTGAGCGGACGAGCTACGGGTTCAACTATATAGACATAACTCATGCTGAAATTCCGTGGTTCACTTTCAACTACTTCGGCCAACACATGCTCGCTATCCTGGCGATAGACAAGAACTACTATGATTTCATTCGTCAGCGTAACGGCGGTGGCACCGATATAAGGGAAATACGATACAACGTTACCGGAGGGCTGGGCGTGTTCGGTTCTACGGCAATGGATTCGCTGGTGGTAACTCTAGCACCGTAATCAAGCACAGCCCGATAGCGGGAGGAGCAGCAGATTCCATTGTATCTCTAATCCTTTCTTATTTTCCGGCTGAACGAATTGATTTTCTCTCTTGCCTTTTCTACTTTCCTCTTATGGATTCTCTCCTTTTCGGACATAGCAAAGAACAGCACATCGTTGCAGCGCACACGCTCGACGAATCGACCGTCCGGATCTACAAGCGGAGGAACGATACTATAACCCATAAAGACGAGGAATTTTATCCCTTCTTTCATCTTTCCGACAGCTATTTCATTACCGGCTTTCCTAAAATGTTCTGGCTAAAGAAGCTTGAAGGAAACAATTTCTATCAATACGTTTGCGCATTTCCGCGGGTGCATGATATGTGGGATGCTGTGCGGTTTGTACTTGAGAAGATAAATCAATCTCCGGGAAAGAATGTTGAATCGTACACGGATACAGAGCACCTTTTCCTCCGTTCCGATACGAATACGCAGTACCTGATGCAATCCGGCAAAACACTTTTCAAAGGAATGGAGTTTTCTGATCTTTACAGGATGCAGTTGGATATCGAGACGTATTCGAAGAATTACAAGTTCAGCAATGCTGAGCGACTCGAGGACAGAATTATTCTGATTTCGCTCTCCGATAGCCGCGGCTGGGAGACGGTCTTGGGCGGAAAGCAGACCACGGAAGAAGCCCTCTTACAACAATGCATCGGTATTATCCAAGAGAAAGACCCTGACGTTATCGAGGGACACAATATTTTCAATTTCGACTTGCCCTATCTCTTGAAGCGTTGCGAGTTGCATAAAATCGATTTCGCCATTGGGAGAGACAAGTCATCTCCCAAGGGCGTTCGATCTCGCACTTCGTTTGCCGAGAACGAAGTCGAGTACATAAGTTATGAGATTCCCGGAAGACACGTTATTGACACCTGGCTCCTCCTGCAGTCATACGACATGACGAAAAGGAATATGGAAAGCTACGCGTTGAAGTACGCCGCCAAGTATTTCGGTATCGCAACGAACGACCGAACGTATATTCCGGGGGAGAAGATTTCGTGGTATTGGGATCATGAACCTGAGACCTTAAAGAAATATGCATTGGACGACGTAAGAGAAACCCGCGGACTGAGCGACCGTCTTTCAATGAGCACTTTTTACCTTGCGCAGATGCTCCCCTTCAACTATGGGACGGTGGCAAGACTCGGTTCAGCATCGAAGATTGAAGCACTCCTATTGCGGGAATACCTGCGTCAACGTCATTCCATACCAAAACCGGAAACCGGGGCGCAAACAACAGGCGGTTACACGGATATATTCTATACCGGCGTGCTCGGTCCGATTATTCATGCCGATGTCGAGTCCCTGTACCCGTCGATAATGATCTCAAAATACATTTCACCGCATACCGATGCGCTTAAAGTCTTCCACGCTGCGCTCCAGCACCTTACGAAGCTCCGCCTGGAAACGAAGAGAAAGATGAAGGCCGCAGGCGACGAGTTCGAACGAGCCCGGCTCGATGCGATGCAATCTTCCTTTAAGATTCTCGTAAATTCATTTTACGGGTATCTCGGCTATGCCAGGGGGATCTTTAACGATTATGCCCAAGCAGATGTTGTGACGACGACAGGACAAGAGTTGCTGCGACAAATGATTCATGAGATTGAATTACATAACGGCACGGTCATCGAGGTCGACACAGACGGATTGTATTTTATTCAGCCGGACAACGTGATCGGCGAAAACGCAGAGAGACATTTTGTGGAACGGCTTTCAGGCGTTCTCCCCCAAGGAATAAATCTCGGTTTCGATGGAAGGTACAAGAAGATACTCAGCTACAAGAAAAAGAATTATGCGCTCTTGGCGTACGATGACCGGATTACCGTGAAAGGCTCGTCCCTCATTTCACGCAGTATGGAACGCGTTGGAAGGAACTACGTGCATCAGTGTATCGATTGCATCATGAACAACCGAATTCAGGACTTGCACAATTTGTATCTCGAAGTAGAGCGCTCAATTCGGGAGCATTTGTTGGACGTGAAGGACTTCGCGCGGACGGAGAGCCTGAAAGATTCCCTGGAAGATTACCAGCGCGATGTTAAAGAGGAGAAACGGAATAAGTCTGCGAGCTACGAACTTGCTTTGCATTCGTCGCGCTCCTACCGTGCCGGAGACAAGGTGTCGTTTTACTATACCGGGACCGGCGCAAACATCAAAGGATTCGAAAATGCGAAAGAGGCGATCGAGTGGGATCCCAATTTCCCCGATGAAAATGTGGAGTATTATTTGAAGCGGCTGGATGAATTTTCAAGAAAATTTGAAACATTCTTTTCCGAGCCGGATTTTCGAGCTATCTTCTCATCTGAGGATCTCTTTGGATTCGATCCTTCGAAGATCACTGTGCTCGACCGGCGGGTATCAGTGGAAACGAGTCATGAAACGGACTGGATCAATCCAGAGCCTTCGATATGGCTCGACACATGATCAGGCGAGGTGTTCCTGGGAGTATGTTTTAAGATAGCTCACGATCTCGATCGTTGAGGCTCCGGGTGTAAAGAGTTCTCCTACTCCCATCCCTTTCAGTTTTTCAATATCCTGATGTGGGATAATGCCCCCACCGAACAAAAGAATATCGCTCATCCCCTTCTCTTTCATCAATGTCAGCACCTTGGGGAAGATTGTCATGTGTGCCCCGCTTAACGAGCTTATGCCGATTGCATTCACGTCTTCCTGCAATGCCGCTTCGACGATCATTTCGGGAGATTTGCGCAAACCGGTGTAGATAACTTCCATGCCGGCATCGCGCAGTGCCGCGGCGATTACTTTTGCTCCGCGATCGTGTCCATCTAGCCCGGCTTTTGCGATCAACACGCGAATCTTAGTTTGCATGCACGCCCTTCCTTGACTTTATTTCAACTCTTCTATAAAATTTGTCAGTGCAGTATGAAATTTCGAGATGGGAAATCCAACAACATTGTAGAAACAGCCGTTGATCTTCTCAACGAATACTGCGCCGTAATCGTCCTGGATGCCGTACGCACCTGCCTTATCCATGGGAGAACCTGCGGCGACGTATCGCTCTATCTCATCTCTGCGCAAGGCACGAAACGTCACCTCCGTCCGTTCCAAACTAATATATGATTTTTTCGATTCGGCATCAACCAGAGCGAATCCGGTAAAAACCGTGTGCGTCTTCCCGCTCAGAGCCAACAGCATACCAACCGCTTCCTCCTCCGTCGCCGGCTTACCGAGAATTTTTCCCTCGAGGACGACGATGGTGTCGGCACCGACTACAATACCCGAAGAAAGCTGGGATGCAACAGTACTTGCCTTCCGGAACGCCAGGCCGCGCGCAATTTCCTCTGGAGCGAGCTTTTCATCGATGATCTCCTCAATACTGCTTTCTCGCACGGTGAATGGAAAACCGAGCAGGCTCATAAGACGGGCGCGCCGGGGAGAGCCAGAGGCAAGAATAATTGGCTTACGTGAGACTATCATAGCATAAAAAAAGCGATACACTACGAACGTCATGTATCGCTTAATCTCGCGGGATGAAAATCATTTTATCGGAACATGGCCTTGAGGCTTCCCCAAGTTCTCTTCACGCTCGAAACATTATGGGAAACGGTCACGGTCTTTGAGTACGTGTAGCTGCCATCTTGAGAAACGATCTTTATTCTGTATTGATACACCGAAGCAATTGTCTTGAAAGCGGTCTGATCGACAAACTCGTAAAAGGAGTTGCTTCCTTTCGGCGCGACCGATCCAATGAAGATGAAACCGCCTTCACTCCCCGCCTGCCGTTCAACAACAAACTCACTCAACGACACTTCCTCTGTGGTTCCCCACTGAATCGTCACATTGTTTCCGTCGCTTTGCGCCCGCAATGTTCCTTCCTTGATTATTGCACCCGCAATTGCGCCCGAACTTAAGACCACCAGAGATAAAAGATAAATATAGACCTTCACTGCATGTTCCCTTTGCTTTGTCCTAAAGTACTGATGCGAATGGTAAATGTCAACTGGTTAAGTGCGGAAGGCGGGACTTGAACCCGCACGCCTTGTGGGCGCCACCCCCTCAAGATGGTGTGTCTGCCAATTCCACCACTTCCGCTAGCAAGGTTGCCGAATAACTGTGTGGAATTAATATACAAAACTCCACCAGAGAAGGCAAGATTTTTTCGATGGCGCGCAGTTAGTGTTCACAATCACAGATGAAATGAATCAGGAGAAAAAAGAGAGGACATCTGGAGGTAAAACTCGACCGCCCTTCCTGCCGCTTTGTCGGCTCCATATTCCTTTCGAAATGGATACGTGAAGATTTGCGCATTTGTGGGAGGTAGCTTCAATCCAGAATCGAGAATGACGGTAGAGCTTGGAAGCAAATGTGAGAGGGTCTGTTTCTCCGCGAGTTCTCGGAGTCCATCTTCCGAGACGGCTATCACAACATCGGGGACTTCGATGCCTGTGTAAAATATTTCGTTTGGAGAGATAATCACTTCGGAAATGGAGAACCCCGATCCCTGTGTGACGGGGTTGTCGTTCTTTTGAGTACACCACAAGCCGGAGTTCATTGCCCCTTCGCACAATTTTTTTGCGGTAGACTGAACTCTCTCACCAGCGCTGCCAGCAATCACAATTCCCACTTGGTTCGTAAGCCCGCTTTTGAAGAGTGGGGTCAGATATTTCCCATTGTCTGACGTCTCCTGACTTCGCGGCGGGTACTTGTCGACATATCGTTCTGAGAATTCGGACCGAGTCGCACTGCCCGTTAACATTCCGAAGTGCTGGTCGTGCGATTCAACGATCCGCGCCAGTGATTTTCCAGTCAGTGAATTCTTTTCCATCGCATGCTCGGTGCAGAGCTCGACGATCTCTACCAACGCAAATCCGGGATGGCTGATCGCAGAAGCGATAATCGTTCCAAGCTCTTTATCCGTTGCCAAACTGCGCGCGACATACTCCGCACCACAATCAGTCAGGACACGGCACATGTCGATCGGTGGAACGATATTGCCACGGGGTGTGGTCGGAGTGACAAAAGCAAATGGCGAGAAAGCCGAATTTTGTCCTCCGGTCATTCCGAAAAGGAAGTTGTTGCACAACAATACAGTTATGTTGGCGTTCATAAGAGCTGCGTTCACGAGGTGCTGCAGGCCGATCATTGCGCCGCCGTCGCCGATGAGGACGATCGTTTTCAGCGTTCCGGTGCCCAGCAGCGCATCAGCAATCTGAATTCCGGTAGCAAACGCACTCGATCGTCCGTGTGTCGTGTGAACAGTATGCACGGAATCAAAGAGGGCGTCAGCCAATCCGATACAACCGATATCTGTCACGAGGCAAACATCCGATGCGGGAAGCTGCAATTGAACGAGGGCCTCGTTCATCTTCCGGAGTACATGTGAATGTCCGCACCCCTTGCAGAAAGGCATCACGCACGGTTCAATAAGATATGAGGCAATATCAGACAATCTGTTCCTCGATTTCCGCGGGCGTTATCATCGACCCGATCTTGTTCACGCCTACCACCTCTTTGCCGTACAGTAGAGGCGCAAGGACGCTCCGATACTGTCCGCTGAAATTTTCTTCCGCAATAACTATGCGGGAAATCCCTACCATCGCTTCCTTAATTTTTTCGTCCGGCACGGGAAAAAGGCTCTGAATTGATAAGGCCGAGACCTTCTTTCCAAGTCTCCGGACATTTCTGACTGTCTCGCGCATTGTTCGGGCAGTGATGCCAAAACTTACGACAAGCGTCTCTGCACCTGCCTGCCCGTCGAAGGTTGTCACCGCAAGTTCACTTCTGCGGCTTCGAATTTTTTCTTCGAGGTGATGAAGGACTTCGAGAGTCTCTGTATCATTCTTTTTCAACTCGCCGCTTTTATTGTGAGCCGATCCCGTGGCAGTGACTTTCCCCATCCCGCCGACCGACAAGTACTCAGGGACTTCAACTCGCTCGGCAAAGTCGTACATCTTTGAAGAAGCAAAATCAGACTTATGTTTTCGGGTAGGGGGTGCCTGATTACTCAGTCTCGCAAAGTCGACGCACTCGCTCGTCATCCCAACCTCTTTGTCGCTCAGAACGATCACCGGTGTGCGGAGCATTTCAGCCCACGCAAACGCTTTGTGCGTCAGGTCAAAGCACTCTGCCGGAGTGCTCGGACACAGAATCGGAATTGTGTAACCGCCGCTCGTGCAGAACTCTGAAAGCAAAATATCGCCTTGTGCTCCCTGTGTTGCGCCGCCGGTGCTCGGACCCAACCGCTGAACGAATGCAATGACGACAGGAGTCTCCGTCATCAGCGCGTACTGTATGGTTTCGATCATCAGCGCCCAACCCGGACCGGATGTCGCAGTCATCGATTTGAAGCCTCGCATGGAGGCACCGACGCAATACGCCAGCGCAGAGATCTCGTCGGGCGCACTAATGGCGACATCTCCACGGCGTTGGAGCAAGTCGATCATACTCTTGTAGATTCCGGACGCAGGCGTGATCGGGTAACCGGCAAAAAATCGGCAGCCCGCGCGCACCGCTCCTTCCGCAATCATCTGATTGCCGGTGCAGAATCTTAATTTTGGTTCGCTCAATGTTGTCATTGCGTGTTCAGATGTTCAATCTCATGAGATTATTCTCCGCCGTTAATGACTGACGGAGATCAAGCCGTCTCTTTGGATACCTCTTGATGCACGACCCCGTCGAGAGCCATCATACCGATCAGTTTTGGCGGCTTGACAGTCAAAACAGGAATAGTCGAAAATCGAACGATTTTTTCCGCGACGCTTCCCATCAACAAATGAGTCAATCCGGTTCTGCCATGAGTTGCAATTACGATGAGGTCGATATCTTCGTCATGTGCGTATTTCACAATTTCCTTGTACGGTTGTCCGTACTTAACGGCCTGGATCACTTTCTGTTGCCGGGTCAGCCACCGTTCGACGAACTTTCCAAGGTCATCCTCGGTTGGGATATGCCGATACGGCGGAATGTTTTCAGCACCGGATATGGTATGCCGCATCGTAAGAGGGGGCGGGTCTTTCACAACGTGAAGCACATGTAAGCGTGCATTGTACATCACGGCAAAGGTCGAAGCATGCTCAACAGCTGCGGCGGAGTAATCAGAAAAATCCGTCGGCATCAAGATATTTTTTACGACGTACATAGGTTCCCTTCCTCAATAGGACATAGTCCTAACAGCGCAAGGGGCGTGCCAATCTAAGCTTTCGTGTTCTTCGAAGAATCCGTTCATTCTTCCCTCGATGTTGTTAATAACGAGCCTTCCGAAAACAGGCATAGGGAATCATCATATAGCTTCTTAGAATTGGAAAAAGGAAAGTTTGAGCTTTTCACAGTTGGGAATAAGGCTGTAAGGCGTAAAGAGGAAGAATGCAGGTTGGCAGCTATGGTCGAATAAGACTTCTCGTGAGCGCGGGTGGGCTCGAACCACCGACCCTCTGCTTAAAAGGCAGATGCTCTACCCCTGAGCTACGCGCTCGAACCAGGACTTTGAAAAAATAACCTACACAATATATGAAGATTCGGCTCGACATGCAACTGATTTTAGAACGAACACTTCATACAATTCAAGAGTCTCGGCGACTCCGCTGATTGAAATGAGGAGTGCTTAATATTTTCATTGAATCATTTAGAGTTAATTCGTAAATTAGCGGTGGTAAAATTGCATCCATCGAAAACTGCGAGGCACCTTCCATGAAATTCGATCAACTCATCCAAAAACTTCTCCCGAAAGACGACAAATTCTTCGCGTACCTGGAAGAATCGGTGCAGAACCTCGTCAAGGCAGCCGTGCTTATGAAAAAGTTGACATCGAGCAAGAAGACGTCCGAGATCGAGAAGATTATCGGCCAGATCCATGATCTCGAACATGAAGGCGATACCGTGACACATAAGATTTTTTCGGAACTGAACTCCACCTTCGTCACCCCGATTGATCGAGAAGACATATACACTCTGGCCTCCTCGTTGGACGATATCATGGATTATATGGATGGCAGTGCGGGCCGCTTCACACTCTACAAACTGAAGGGCTGGCCTCCGCAGATGGTGAAACTCGTCGATATTCTGGTGACTTCCATCAATGAACTCCAGCATGGCGTCAGCCTTCTAAGAAACATTCAGCAATTCGATGAACTGCAAAAAGTGTTCAAGAAAGTAAATGAATATGAAAATGATGCCGATTTCGTCTTCGAGCAGGCAATTGCCGAGTTGTTCGAGAAGGAAAAAAATCCGGTGCAGATCATCAAACTGAAGAAGATTTACGTCGGCCTCGAAACCGCTACAGACAAATGCGAAGACGTTGCAAATGTGCTTGAGGGTATCGTTATTAAACATGCCTAACGACTCAACCTGCGTAACAGAATGCTGACCTTAGTCATCTTCATCATTATCGTCGCACTGGTCTTTGACTTCCTTAACGGATTCCACGATTCGGCGAATTCCATTGCAACTGTTGTTTCAACGCATGTCCTCACCCCGCGCAAGGCCGTAATGTGGGCAGCGTTCTTCAATCTGATCGCTGCCTTCCTTTTCGACGTCCATGTTGCCAAGACAATCGGCAAGGGACTCGTAAGGCTCGAGAGTGTTAATGAGTATGTTATCTTGTGCGGACTGTTAGGTGCAATCGTTTGGAATTTGGTCACCTGGTATTTCGGGCTTCCGTCAAGTTCATCGCACGCACTAATGGGAGGATATGCCGGTGCCGCGATTGCCAAAGCAGGATTCGATTCCATACTCTACGGCGGTTGGACGCTGACGCTTGTATTTATTGTCGTCGCCCCGCTCATGGGGATGCTGATGGGTTTCGTTTTCAAGGTTGCGCTCATGTGGATCTTCAACAAGAAGCCTTCCTCGCGCATTAATCGGATGTTTCGGAGGCTTCAATTGGTATCGGCGGCATTGTACAGTTTGGGACACGGAACAAACGACGCACAGAAGACGATGGGCATTATCACCGGATTGCTGGTTGCGTCGGGATATTTGGCAACCTTTCACGTACCGTTTTGGGTCATTATCCTCTCCCACATTGCGATCGCATCGGGAACACTGTTCGGAGGGTGGAGGATTGTGAAAACGATGGGACAAAAAGTCACAAAGTTGAAGCCTTCCGACGGGTTTAGTGCAGAAACTGCCGGCGGGATAACATTGCTCGTTACTGCTTTCGCCGGAATAAGCGTGAGCACAACTCACACGATTACTGGAGCGATCATGGGAGTCGGGGCGACAAAAAGGCTTTCGGCGGTACGCTGGGGGGTTGCGGGCCGAATTGTGTTTGCGTGGGTTCTTACAATACCATTATCGGCGGCAGTATCGGCCATAACATACTGGATTCTCTCTCCGCTGCTTCAGTGAGGGGATTTTCACCTTCCGTAAAGACAGCCTTCCCTTCCGTTCGTCTGCGATTTATTTCTGAAGAAACGCTTCAGCCGCACCTTCCGGAATTGGCTGCGCAACTTCCTCTTTCTTCTTTCTATAGATGATGCCGATCGGAATCACGACACAATATCCGAGAACTAGGAGCATCGGCGCCAATGTTATTGCCATAAATCCATCCCATGGTTCCATACTCAACGCAATGTAGCCGAGAATGACAACCGCAACGCCGGCGATGAGAATTTTGTAATTTGTAGCCTCGAGGGGGAGAATTTCAATTTTCCTGCCCTTTCGCTTCGAAAATTTGTCTTTTCCCTTTACGGATTTTGCCATTGATACTCCTCTCAGACCAGAATTCTTGGTGAATAAAAAAAGCCCGGCGTTGGGGGGGAACGCCAGGCTCGACCCTTTCAAGGTGCGACGCTCAGGGGAGGAAGCGTCACACAGGTCTATACCAAATATACGGATTAAAAATGAAAAGTCAATATAAAAAAGCATATAAAAAAGCATATAAAAAAGCAAAAAGTTGCAAAGTGTACTCGCCGCTTTTCACGCGTTGCCGTGTTCTCCCCTAGTTCGGACACCCGACACAGTCACGATTCATCCGGAGACAGAAGTGTTCGCAGTTTTTCAATTTGATAACCGGCTTTGTCCGAAAGCTGCAGCATGCCTTTCACAAAGACATATTTTTTCTCACGCGCGGATTCGGTTAGTTGCATAGACAGGGTGTCGGATTTCCAATCATGCATGAGAGAGATCAGCAGCAGCCAATTCAGTAGTTCGACGAAACACTCTTTGTTATAATACCAGGTCTCCTTGAAGAGATTGAGTTTGATAAACTCGCGCACATCATAATCGTTAAAGAGTTGTTCCATCTTCAGGAATCGATTATTTGCATTCGCATCGGTCAGTAAACTCGGATGCTTCGACAGTATTCGCACTAGGCATAAATCCCTCTGCACTTCTTCCTGATTTCTGCCGCCCGAGGAGAGCAACTTCCCGAATGGCTTTTCAAGACCTAGCATCGTAAAGAGATTTGCCGTTTGCGGCGGCGCATGACCCTCGAGCACGAAATGAGCAAGCTTTTCTGCAACCATCCAAGCGACCACGATTCCCCAATATGCCGGCCCCTCCAAATCCTTGAAGATCCTCGCCTTCCGCACGTCGGTCGTCCAATCGCCATTCTTGTTCTTCGTGGGCTTCGCCGGCGCTGACGTCAAGAACTGCCAGGCCTCCGTGACCGTGTCGATGTCAGTCTCAAAACGGTTCGTGATAACATTGACGCCGTTCGTCGCGCCAACGTATTTTTTTATTTCCTCGAATAGTGCATTGAATTGATGGACAATCCCACTTGCCCTCTTGACGCCGGCTTTGGATCTGCGTGTGCCTAGACAGTACGTCTTGAGCGCCGCGACGTTGCTCGGCGAAAAGAGAGCATTGGCTGCTTCATGGATTGGTGCCTGTTTTATTTCGAGGAAGGCGTGCTGAATGCTCGACACTCCTTGGCCACGGAGCTGGCGGGCAACATGATCGTATTCTCCCGTTGTGTCGTATACCTCCCTGAAATCCAAAAAAATGTGATACTCAAATGCTCTCAATTCAGCGTACATCCCTCGTTCATGAAGCTCTCTTCCTGACCGGATGAATTCCAGGTTCGTTTTGTAGTCCTTGAATACGTAAAAATATTTCTCTGCAGGATTTATTCCCAACGCCGCTCCGAGAGTCCTCGTTGTATTCCTTCTGCCTCCTCCTTCAACCGACCGCGACTTCTGAGCAGACCATCGAATCCAGCCCTTGCATTCCTGATATTTGTTATGGTAAAATATTAGTGCCCGTTCACCACCGGCCATATTTGAATATGCGAAGACATTATGGTTGCTATGTCCATGGGAATCGTGAAAATCGTACAGTTCAAAATTGGTCACATCGCTGAAGAGATGGCGCCGCTTCATGATCGGAAAAATCTCATGCTCATGACGGCGAATTAGTTGCTCGTCCGGAAGTTCATCATAATAGGCACGCTTGTACTCCATGCCGTATTTTTCCGTAAACCCTTCGATTTGCGCATGTCCGAACATCGGAAGTCCCGGCAGCGTGACCATCATCAGTGCAACACCGAAATACTTGTCATCTTTTCCAAATTGCGCGATGGCTGTCTGTTCGTCCGGATTGCTCATAAAGTTCACATAGCGCTTTAGGATTTCCGGATTAAATTCGAGTGTATTCTTGATCAGCTGATGGTACTTTTCGTTTTCTTCTTTCATCAGCATATGCATGAACGCGCTGTTGTACACGCGATGCATTCCCAGCGTGCGAACAAAATATCCTTCCATAAGCCAGAACGCCTCCGCCAACAGAAGCGTGCTCGGCATGTATTGGTTGATCCGGTCGACAACGTCACGCCAGAATTCTGCGGGAAACAATTCATCAAATTTTTCCTTGCTTAGCGCCCGGTCCGCACGTGAAGGTATATCGCCCCCGGTTCCGGGCTGCGGATACCACAATCGCTGAAAATGTTTCTTTGTTAATGTCATTGCCGCGTCGAAGCGGATGATCGAGAATTTCCTCGCAACGTGAAAAATTGTCTGAATCACGGCTTCGCGGACGTCTGCGCGTAACAAATCGAGTTGCGCGGTGTCGTTCCATGGCATATTTGTGCCGTCGTTGCCGTGATAGATGTACGTCGTCGACCCCGTCCTGTTGTCGATCCTCTGAAACACTACTGCAGCGTCCTTCCTCGACCAATATCCGTCTTCGATCCGAAGTTGGACGTTGGAATCTTCCGATAAATCGCCGCCGGTAAATCGATAATTCGGGAAAGGGCAATAGTCTGACTGAATAAAATATTCAGGATGTTCGACAACCCACTTGGAAAAAATGCCCATGTGGTTTGGAACCATATCTCCTGCGAGACGGATGCCGCGGTGCCATGCCCGATGATTTAGATTTTGGAACGCGTCTTCTCCCCCAAGATCGCGGGCGATTTCATAATCATAGAGAGAATATGCAGAGGGAACCGCCTCAGGATTTCCCGTCCATTGCTTGATTTTTTGGGACGCATTGCTCCGCTCCCACAATCCGATCAACCACAATCCCGTGAAATTCCATCGTGCCAATTGATCCAATTCTTCGTCGGGAATTTGATCAAGCCTGGCAATAGGCCGGCGATATATTTTTGAAAGTTGATCCAACCAGACGTACGTATTTTTTGCGAGAATGACGACTTTCGGCATCCACTCCAAATCTGTTGTGAAGCGTTCCGATTCAAATGATCCATAGGAGATATCCCCGCCCGACCCTATCGGTTGATACACCGGCACAGGAGCATGCGCGCCGCCGCCGAATACCTGCTTATTTTCTTCCTCAAGAAAATCCATACTGCCCAAAATCCTGTCCAGAAATTTAGCCGAAAGTATCATGCCCCATTTTTCTTTCATAAATCGAAGTTGTGCTTCAAGGCTGTCCGGGTTTGCGAGAATGGGCGCCCGCAGCAGATCGAAAATGAACTGATTATCCGGACCGAATTTTTTCTCCTTCTTAAAGAACTCCTCCAATTCACCGATAAGGGATTGGTATTTTGTCTTCTCAGAGAGCGGTTTATCGGTGAATAATTCAGCGAACATCGAGGCGGCGGGATTGAAGTTTGCAAAGTACAGCAGCATCAATTCTTCGATCGTGATATGGAGATTTGATCTCAGGTCAGTTTTTTGATCGAGGTATTTCTTTATCGAAGATTTATTTTTGTACACTGCGATGGGGGGAAAAAGCGTGGCGAACGATTCCAGCGTTTTCTGCAGTTCTTCTTCTCCAAGCCTGGACTGGAGGTGCGCATGTGCTCGTTCAAATACGCCTGAATTCGTCGTCTCCTCATACAAGCGCACGATGTAATGGTAGATTTCGTCGATCAAACCCATCGCATTCAGTTTTCCGGCTTTCACCGTTTGTTCCGGAAATTTTACCAGATCGCGCCTGTCGTTCAATTTCTTGGCAAAGACTCTGGCGGCATGGAAGTTCGGAAAAATGACGTTGCCGTTGCTCGAAAACAGCGACTCGTCAAACTGATAGCGGTTTCTCACCTCTGCAAGGATGTGGAACTCGCATTGTGGTTTCTGAACAGGGAATGAATATGAGAATGGTGGAAAGTTGGAAAGATGGATGAATAACGGAGCAGCTTTCATGAGCGAAGAAAGGTGAAATGGCGCCGACAATTGGTGACCCGGAAAATATCCTGCGCAGTTGGAGTATACGTATTTTTCCCCGATACTTCAAATCTCCCTTCACACAAACTCCAATTCCAGTGTAGTATCTGTTTTTCGTTTGCTCCGCGGCACCTTCTTTTGGGTGATAGTGAATTTTTCTTCAAGTACTTCGAAGGAATAGCCAAACGGTTCCAGCAATGTCGCCGCTGCTTTCAGCGCAAATTCGGTATACGTTTCAATGTCGTAGCCATCTTCAAACGCATACAGCGCCAGCGGTTTCGCTTTCTCCGGTTTTCGCTTCCCCGATTGGTCGAGGATAATAAACTCGATTGACTCGCCGGCAGAAAGATGGACGCCCATGCTTTCCACAAGTTTCGACACCACGGCACTAATGCTGTTGTTCGTGTATTCTTCCGCTTCTTTGGTGATGTGGCGGCGAAGCACCAGTTCCATCGGATTCGCTTTTCCGCTCCGCAGCACGGAAATGAAATCGCCGGCGATCGCGAGCAGTTCCGGAAGCATTGCGCGCAGTTCGTCTTCCGTCTGCGCCTCTCCCATTTTTTCGAGCATGGCCGTTTGCATCGTTTTAATGAATTTTGGCGTATCGTGCCGACGCGATTCAATGCCGCGCATTTTCATTTCTCCTGTCTGATACCATCCCACGTAGCGGTTAGCGGTTGCGATCTCCGGGTCTTGTTTCGACGCTGGAAAGAGTATCCAGTTATAGATTCCCTCGAGTGAAATGTCGATGCCAACGCGTTCTGCAATTGTCCGGCAGAGCGATTGGTACTCTGCTTCCGTCGCTCCTTCTTTTTTCAACCACATACAGTCGATGATGGCGTGGAGCATGGTAAAACCATGCGCTTCGGCTATTTCTTTTGCGGTGAGAATCGCGTCCCGGGAGAACGCATTCACCGATTCATGGGCTTCGATTCTTCCAAAGCGGGCGTTCTTGTAGCCGAGATAGCCGAAACAACTCACCAGCATCCACTTGAGCGCATTTTGCCTCCCATCGTACCTGCGGAACAAGGCTTCGTCCTTTCCTTTGTATTTCTTCTTCATCAACTTGTAGTATGCACGCTTCTTCACGACAGTGCGAAGCGTTGCGGGAATGATGCCCTCCCGCTTTTCGCAGATCGTATACCCGAGTTCCGGTACTTTCGTGTTCCGGCAACAACGGCAATTCACCGTCTCCGGCGAAACGTTCTTCTCCACCATGATTGTCGGGTACATCGAGACAAAATCAAGCTCGGCAATGTTTTCGTGAAAGCCGAGTGGCGGGTTGAAAATCAGCCCTCCGCGGTCGGCCAGCAGCAGCGTTGCGGCCGATTTGAATTCTTCCGGCTCGCGCTTCTTCGACGGGATCAAAATATTGTTCTGGAACGCCCACGAGAGTTGCAGCGACGACATCGACGTGCCGATACTTGCCCGTCCTTGCCGCTGCGCGGGCGTTTGCGTCAACCGTGCCATCTCAAACAGTCCGTCCAGGTCCGACTCCGTGACTGTGAAGGAATTATTCACATCAATATGCCAGCGTCCGGCAAGTTCGAATGCGCCGTCCTTGTGAACAATTTTCCCGTACTGAAAAAAACTCGATTCCTTTGTCGTCATATATCCCGCAGCAGGGTCGCGGTTGAGGAGCAACGGAATATGGTGCTGCTGCGCCAGCGCTGCAAGAGTCGGCATCAAGTGCGAATCTCCGTACTCCGTCACAAGAACGTCCGGGTCGTAGCGATGGAGGTGCCAGTTGAACGCCTCGAGCACTTCAACAGGGTGTTGCTGTTCGAGCGAATATGTTTCGCCGTCGTACGCAATCTCAAGCTGGAAGTGTTTTTGATATTTCGGCGGAACAAAATCGTTCGCATTGCGGAGCGATATCACGGAGAGCGGCGGCAGCTCATAGTCGGTCGCATCGCGCGTATCGTTGAGCTTCCACCCCACTACTTCCCCCGCCTCGTCGATCTCATACTCGCCGAGGCCTAGTGGGAAAAGCTGGGTCTCGTAAAAAAACGATTGCGCGACAAGAATATCGGAGTTGTAGAAGGCAAAGTGAGGAAAGAACCGCTCGAAATACCAGACCGCTTCTTTAAAGCGCATTGTATCGTGGACGTGCACCTGCACCACGTCCCATGGTTCGCCGGAATAGATTTCCTTCCGCGTCGTGCGCGTCAGCGATACGGGAACCGGGCACCGTGCGCCGAGAGCGTCGACACGCCTGGCATCGGCATCGTTCATATGAAGGAAAAAAGAAGGCGTGTACTTCCGAAAATACGAATGTGCCTTACCACCGTCATCGATAATCCACAACGTGACGCCCTTCGTCGAAGGGTAGACGTCGAACAACCACCCGTGCACGGTGCTGGACATTCTTCTCCTCAGGAACGGTTATGGAAAGCGGTAAGCTGTTCTTCCAGGCGAAGAATGCGGTCATGGAGCCGCTTGATCAGCTTCCGCTGTTCGACGGCAATCGACATAGCGATACTTTCAAACGGGATGGTGCGCATTGCGTAGAAATTTTCAGCGAGATGCAGCTTCGCCGAACGGAACACATCGTCAAAAAGTTCCTGGTCCTCTTTGCGAAGTCCCCGCCGGTACTTCGACCAGCTTGCCATTTCGCTGTCGATAATGTTGGTGAAGGTTGGTACTGTTCGTCCCATCGCCGAGCACTCCTTTCTCTAGATATAGTTTCGGTATGTTGTTGTCCATTTTCAGCCGATAGATAGTATCCACGCCGGACTGCAACGTTGCAAACAGCTCGTTTCGTTCTTTCGGCAGCACATTCCACTTCGTGCACGCCAGGAGCACAGAAACACCCCCCGCTTTCATTTCCTGAAGCGCCGCAACGACACGGTGCAGTATCTGGCGCACTTCCCGCAGGGACGCCTGTTGATCGTAAAAGGTGTCGAGCAGGCCGAAGATCATGGCCGTCCGGGAATCGATCGTGCCCAGGAATGCAGGAAGCCGGTGCACAATGGCCTGTTCCATCTGGTAACAGGTAAAGCCGCGAGAGATGAAAATGCGATGAAGAAAATCGTCGACGTTCAATTTTCTTTCCCGTGCGAAACGGGAAAGAAAATGCACGTCAAATCTATTGCAACCGTCCACAACGGCAACGGGAGAACCGCGCGCCATCCCATATGCTGCCATCCGGAGCGAAAGCATAAAAATCGGTTTGTCCCCGTACAAGAGATATGTTTTGCCGGGGGGAGCGGCGAAATGCTGAATGAGTGTTTGATATGGTGTTGGGACGAGCATGGGGTGGATTTTTTCGCGTCGTTTGTATAACTTTTTGTCCACAATACGGAGACAAAAACCATGTGTGGACGTTATGTGCTTCTTGGCGGCAAAAAAGTGTTTGCAACATTCGCGCTGCTGCAAAATATGAAACGCTCGGGTCAGGTCTTTGAAGAACTGCCGCGCTACAATGTTGCTCCATTCCAACGAATGCCCGTCGTCGCCATCCGCGACGGCAGCCTCACCGCCGAACAGATGCGCTGGGGACTTGTTCCCCACTGGTCGAAAGACGGTAAGATTGCATTCTCGACATTCAATGCGAAATCAGAGACTGTGGACCAAAGCAAACTGTACAGCATCTATTTCAAAGGAAGTCGCTGTCTCATTCCAGCGGACGGGTTTTATGAGTGGAAGAAAGCAGCGGTCGCCAAAGAGATCCGCGGCACAACACGACAGGTGATCGAAAAACAGCCGATATGCATTCGGATGAAAGACGAGTCGCCGTTCATGTTCGCCGGCCTTTTTTCCGTCTGGAAAGATCCTGAGGGAAAAGAGTTCCCTTCCTACACCATCATTACGACCACTCCCAACGAGCTGGTGGGAGAGATTCACGACCGTATGCCGGTCATCCTGCCTGAAAAACACTTTGAGGAATGGCTGGATAGAGAACGCAAAGACCCTGCACCGCTCAAAAAACTTCTTCTTCCCTACCCTGCAACGAAAATGAAAGCGTACCGCGTCTCCACCATCGTTAGTTCCTCCCGTAACGATGTGCCGGAATGCATCGAGCCGCTGAAAGAATCCTCTCGCGACAATTGATCAACCGCAAAGGACGCTAAGGACACGAAGAAGTTTCTCCAGAGTATTAGAAAAGATTATGTTCGATTTTCCCTTTGCGCCCTCTGCGTCCTTTGCGGTTCATCTTTTCCGCGGTTCATTTTCAGAATTGAATTTGCTCTTCAGCAAACATCGGATGCAGAACATTCACCGACGAGCTGATTCCTTTCAACTCCGGGAACGCCTGAATCATCCCTTGCGGCACGAGGATGGGGGGCTTTCGTATAAGATGCCGCAATTGAAAACCGTTGACGAGCGAATTTGCCTCGGGGTCGTTATGAAAAACCACAAAAACAGTATTTGACTGCTCCCTCATTTTTTTCATCCGCCCCAACAGATCGGCAAGCTCCTTTTCATTGTAATAATAATTGTAGCGTTCGCCCAACTCAGGGCGATTCCACGCCCTGATGTTTCTCCCCATCATCCGGAAATATGCCGCACCGTTCCAGGCCAGCGACGTGAACGGCATATGCGACCGCATCGAGGGCAAATCGACGTTGACGAGGTGCAGATTGTTCTCCTGGAACAGATGATGCACGAGTGGGGTGTTCCATGAGACATGACGCAGCTCCACAAATTTCCGGTACGGATAAAAAACCCTGCTGAGATGGACAAGATAGTTCCGCCGCTCCTGCATATTGGTGAACGAATAAGGAAATTGCATGACAAGTCCGCCAAGCTTCCCGGCCGCTGCAATCGGTTCAAGAAGCCGATGGATGGCGCGGACATCGTCATTGGTTGCCCCGAATGTGTGGGTAAACCCTTGAAACAACTTCACGGTAAAAACAAAATCTTTGTTGACCGCAACGTCGTTCAGCCATTGGCGCGCGTGGTCGGCCGTGAGGGCTGTGTTGTAGAACGTAACGTTAATTTCCACGCTGTCGAAAAATTGGCTGTAGTATTCCAGTTTTCGGAACCCCTTTTTCGACTTTGGCGGGTAGAAGTATTTGTGAAACGGCGGCAAATCCCATCCACCCATTCCGACAAAGACTTTCTGCTGGTCAAGTGTAATCATTGCAACCTCCTTGTGATGTGGATAAAATTACGAAGCCCGATCTCACGCACACGCACTGAGGCGTACTGCGCAAAACCGGGCTTGAGTATCTCAACAACCTGGCGCTATGTCCTTACATTTTTTCCCCCGCTACGCTGTTTCCGTCACGCACAATCTAAAGAATCACCATCATCCGCAACACAGTGACTATGTATCACTCCACACTGCAAGCTCATTCCCATTCGGATCTGTGAAGTGGAAACGCCGGCCGCCAGGGAATGTAAATGGTGGTTTCGTTATCGTGCCACCGCTGCGAACGACGGCATTTTGTGTCTTTTCCAGTTCAGACGAATACAGAACGACGAGCGCTCCATTTCCTGGCATCGATTGGACCTTTGCAAAGCCTCCGCTGATTCGACCATCTTCAAAACTAACATAGTCCGGTCCGTAGTCGGTGAATTTCCAGCCAAAAATGGTCGCATAGAACGCTTTTGTCGATGTAATATCTGTGGCGGAAAATTCTATGTAATCGATTCGGTGGTTATTGTTTTGAGCTGTCACTGTTGCTTCCTTCCTGCTTTGTTAAAGCATAAACTATGTCCAGCAAGCGCCGCCCAACGTTTTTCACATTTGAAACAACCTTCCGCTAACTACCATATTCTAGTTCTACCGCTTCAGGCATTTCATCATAAGTTTTACCGTTGAGTAATCTACCATTTTTCTTTTTGTTTCTCCCTCCCCACTGCTTGAAGAAAAAAGCGATATCGGCCTTTTCACATTGTTCTTGAATGTCCAAAACCCAATCCGTCTCCATTGGCCTTGGTCGGTGTCCGCTCTCGCCACCTACAATCACCCAATCGATCTTTCTTAGATTCATATGGTAGAGCGGCCCAATCAGAGGCTCGCAAGACAGAAATTTTACCTTTGCTTTTGTTTTTCGCAATAAATCAATTCGATGTTTGACTTTGTCGTTCTCAACAGAAACGCCCATCCAAATATTGTGCGTCCACTTCAATTCCGCATGAAGTTCTCGAAGTCTCTCAGCTCTTTTCGTGAGTATTTGAAAAACGTGTTGTGGATTGTCATTCATCACGTCAAAAACCTGTTTGATGAATTCTAAAGGAATATCTTCGTGAAACAAATCACTCATGGAATTAACGAAAACAATTTTTGATGTCTTCCAAGTATAGGGGATTCCTAATGCGTCGGGATGTATTCTTACGGCAAATCCATCTTTGTATTTTTCAATGCCCATCGCTTGCAGTCGACGAGACATTACCTCTGCGTAACAAAATTTACAACCCGCGGAAACCTTGGAACAACCCGTCGTTGGGTTCCAAGTCATTTCAGTCCATTCAATGCTCGATTGTGCCATGTTACCTCAATTCGAGTTTAACTTTTGTGATTTTCTCTGTGTAGCCGTCATTGGAAATAATATTCAGATAGCGCTTTAGATACTCTCCAAGAAGTCGGACCTTCACTTCTGAATGCTCGAGCAAGTTTCTTTTTACGTCTACTTTAGTCATGATTGTTCCCCCTAAGCAACTGGTCAAGCGGTCCATTGTCATCTTCCGGGCTCACTTCGACTTCCCAACCATCATATTCTCCATCAAGCCTTTTGACGAGGTCAGAAAACTTGCTTCGTAACGAAGCCAACTCCCTCGCCTGCGGAGCCATTTCTTTGGATGCAAGACAAAGCCACTTGTGATCTCCAGCGGACTTATCCACCACGACGGAGAACCCAGACGCAGTCAATTCAACGCTCGCAAGCTCGGCGTTCGATCGAGACCGAAAATACAGGTAAAAATTAGCCGGCCGAGGTTTCGATACATCTGAGCCAATCTGGTGCAAGAGGGACAGAACAGCGCCATCCGGCGTTGCACCATGGAAACCTCTTGGTCGTCTATGTTCGCTTCTTTTTTTCAAGCAAGCCTTTCATTGTCTGCATCACTCCCTCCCAGTTTTTACCGGAATGTTCCAGCGATTTCTCATCGACAAAATTGTTCTGCGTCAACGAAAGCGTCGTTTGACCGGCATGGGAGGAAAGTTCAAACGTGATGATGGAATAATTTTCCGGGACGTCGGGCAGCCCTGAAAAACCGCTCCAGTAGTCGTATTGGAGCTTCTTTTCCTTTTCGAACTTCAGGATCGTCCCCTTGTCCTTATATTCCTTCCCCTCCCACGTCCCGGTGAACACGATGGGGCTGCCCACCTTCCAATCCGAGATAGTGTTCGTCCCGAATAAATATTGCTTGATCCATTCGGGCGTAACCAATGCTTCCCATACTTTTGATGTTGGCGCATTGATGCTCACTCGCTTTTTCAAAACCAATCGTTTGTCCATTCTGTTATCTCCAATGTATGGCATCCTATTGCACTTTTCCCCGTCGATGCTTTGAACGCAACTTTATCTCCACCTCGCCGGCGATCTTTCCGTTCTGACGCGGGAAAGCGATCTCCACGGTCCCAAAATGATCGTCGGGAATGCGCACGCTCAGCAGATCTAAGATCTGCTTCAGATAAAAATTGATCTGGCGCTCTTCCTCTACCGAATAGGTCGATGTTGCCATACACACTCCTGTCTCACGATGCTCTTGAGTACGATTTGTACTCGTCGCTCAACGTGTCAATTTTCTTCTTGTCGAGAGCGCGAATCATACCCACCACGACGCCAAGCACTTTAAAGTTCTCATCGCTTCGGCTGACGTGAATAGGCTTATATTTTTTATTCTCCGGGCGAAGCACGATGCCGCCGTCTTCTCTATAATAGCGCTTGATCGTCGGCTCTCCTTCCACGGCAGCAACGACGATCTCGCCGTTCCGCGGATCTTTTTTGGGGTCCACAAAGAGCAGATCACCGGTAGAAAGCTGCGCGTCTTTCATGCTGTCGCCGCGCACGTACACGCCGAACAAGTCATCCGATGCGGTAATATACCGCCGAAGCTCGAACGTATCCACCGTATTCTCCTGAGACATAAACGGATGCCCTGCCGGCGCGCTGCCGTAAATCGGGACACCGCTCGGACGGCCCTGGAGCAACTCAATACCGCGGGAAATATGAGGAACGTAGCGAAGCGCTTTCTTCTTCTCCATAAGAAGAAGATGCATACGCACGGCGCTCGGCTGAATTTTAAGCTTGTCGGAGATCTCCTGCAGCGTCGGCGGGTAGCTGTTGTTCTCGATGAATTGCTTCACAAAGTTGTACACCTTTTGCTGGCGGGAAGTTAGCTCTGCAGACGACATAGTGAAATCCTTTATATAGTATCTTAAGACCTGCGTGAAAAAATGTTGATTTGTTCAAATATTGCTTATTCTATTGGTTGTTATCATGAAATTGTGTTGGTAAATGAAGCTAACCAATGG
>JAGVPT010000214.1 GCA_020052095.1 Bacteroidota bacterium
AGCTGATTGATTGTCATTTATTCCTCCTGTGTTATTACAGGAGGAATCTACCACTTTTTTCTCTCTTTGTCAATATGGGCCATTTTTGTCGTAGACCCCAAGAAATGGTGTGATCTGGGTGGGGTAGGAGATCAATGAGGTGAGATGACCTTCCAGCCCTGCAACTCAGAGAATTTCAGGAGCAAGACAATTTCTGTCCCAAGGAAAGTGCGTAACTACGATGAATGTTTGCAATCACCCCTGGCCCTACCGCCAAAAAGACGAAGGCGAACACGCTTTATGATGATGAAGATCCACAGCGTCTGATGTTAAGTCGTCTAGACACCAATGCCAACTCCAAAAGTAAGTAATCCCAGCCAGTTGTTTGTCTCTGATTCTCTAAATCGATAGTAGTTCGCATTCCCTTCTCGTCTATCAAAGTCATAATAGTTTTTTGTTGAACCTGGTATCCATCGGTACTCAAGAAAGAGTGTCACATGTTTGAACAAGAAGCACTGAATGCCGACGCCAAGATTTCCAGTTAGTTTTGTGACCTCTTTTGATCCATTCTGTTCCGTCGATGGAAAGCTGAGCCCTGAAATGATATAAGTTTCGTTACTTGCACCCAGACCAACAGCCCCATAAATACTAACGTCGTATGGAGAAGGAATCCAATGGAGTTGAAGATCGAAAAACCAGACTGAGTAGGTAGGATCTTTGTACTCGATTGTATCACGATGTATCTGAGGCGGTGCATCTGTCATCTTCGGATCCGGAATTTGGAATGAGCTAAACTGGCTCTTTTTCCAACTGGTAAATCCGATCGCTAGGCCAACACGTTTGGTGAGGAACAGAGCGTTAAAATTAAAACCGAGTGAGGATTTTGTCTCACGAATGGGTATCTCTCCCTCGTTTCCGGGCCCCTGAAAAAATGGATCAATAAATGAAGTTGAGATCAAAGAGACGTAAAATCCTAGACGTTCATTGATTGTTTTCTCCTTCTCCTGCGAACGAACTGTAGCCTGGATAAAGAGAGCCAGGATAATGACAAGGAGATAGGTATTTTTTTGTCTGATGTTCATACAGACCTCCTTCCAATGATTGATCATCAAGAGACAAAAATATTCCGAATTTGAATTTATATGCGTTACTTATTTGGATTAATAAAAATGCCCCTGACAGCTTTCGCCAACAGAGGCTTCTAAGTCCTCTGCACAATTTATTACCCGCTCATAGGAGTCCCCATTGGGGCTGGGGCTATGTTTGTTGCGGTAGTGTAGCCGTTATTGACGTCATTGTCAATACCGTAATTCAGGTATCCTGAGGATCAATTAGAGTCGCGAACACACCAAACGAATGACTCCTATTAAAACAGAAATGCTCAAATTTCCTTGGGCATTGTGGATCGGGCTGACTTCCTGAGTGACAGGCCGTGCCTTCCCCTCCTCATTTGAGGAGGGGACTAAGGGGTGGTGCTGTGGGTGAGAAGTTTGGAGCCCATTCACATCATTCATTCCGCGGCGACTCAACAGGTACGACGTTGACCTGCCCTACAGCTTAGTGCTCGCTACTCACTTTCAAACGACACTTCGCGAGTGGGAGGTGGTGTTGCAGATGTCGGATCTACATTTCGAATTCTCTTGGAAAGAACGATGCAGACGAAAGAAGTAACAAGTGCAATCGCGCCTACGATTCCAAAATGTGTAAGTTCTCCAGTACCGGACTTTCCGAGGATAAGTCCGGCGCCAAATGAGGCAAATCCTGCGGATATTTGTTGGATGGAAAAATTGATGCTCATGAAACTCCCCCTCTGCCTGGGCTCCACGCTCGCTGTCAACAATGCCATCGCAGGAATCCCGCGCCCGGAAACAAGAACCATAAAGATCGTTGTCACCACAAGCGCCACCCAGACTGGAAGCCGGGGTAAGTTTGTGACGAGGAGAATCGGAATTACAGAACTCCCCGCTATCCAATTGAAAACTTTCTGTTTGCCGTACTTGTCGGAGAGTTTGCCGATAAACCGCGAGGTGAAGATCGTTGCGCCTCCTCCAAAAAAATAAACATACGGCAAATCATGCTCGGTCAACCCAACGTTGGATACGAGGTATGGGCTCAGATATGGGATTACGGAGAAGCCGGCGATAACAACTGCAGAAATGAAGGCAAACGCATTCAGATGATTCTTGTCCTTTACCAGCTCGATTAACGATCTGAGAGGAGAGGCATCAGTTTTGTGAACAAGATGCCCGCGGATCTGGGGGAGCACAAAATAGCCGATCGTCAGAACAATCGAACTAGAGACAGTGAGCATGAAAAATGGAATATGCCAGCCGAACGTGTTGGCGAGAAACAACCCCACCGGCACCCCCGCAACGGTGGCGAGGGAGAATGAGGTCATCACCGTACCCATCGCAGCTCCCCGCCGTATCTCCGGAATCACGTCACCGACCACAGCGAACACCGTTGCACCCATCATCCCTCCAAACGCCCCGGCGATAATCCGTCCGAACAGGAGCCAACCATACGACGGAGCGATCGCGCACACAAAATTGCTCATGGCGAATCCGCCGTACAGGGCGAGTAATACGCTCTTCCGGTCAAACCGATCGACAAACATCGCTCCGATAATCCCCACGATCCCCGCACTGAAAGTATACGCGGAAACAATCAGCCCGAACTCCTGCGGCGAAATTGAGAAGACGCGCATCAACTGCGGACCAAGCGGCATGAGGATGACAAAGTCCATCAAATTCGTAAATTGGATAGACGCCAATACTGCGAGCAGCATCCATTCTTTAGGCTCTGAGAGGGGAGTATGTTCGTGGGGGACCGCCATTTATGAAGCCTGATGGAACTCTTGCAGACTCTTCACCGACAATTTACCAAGCCTTAACTCTCCAATTGCTTTTACGGCCGTCGCCGCAGCGGATAGTGTAGTGATGAACGCAACTTTATGCTCGATCGCCGCCCAGCCAATCGCGTACTCGTCGAGGCGCGATTCTTCGCCGAGCGGGGTATTGATGACAAGATCGACCTCGCCATTCTTGATATGATCCACAATATTGGGCCTTCCCTCCTGCACTTTGAAGACTTGTTTGTTCACAATCCCCTTCGCTGTCAGGAACTTTGAAGTTCCTTCAGTGGCCACGATCTTGAATCCAAGTTTGACGTACTCTCTGACGATCTCCAGCGTTTTTTCATTCTTGTCGTTCTCGTTGACGCTGACAAAGATTGTCCCGTGCTCAGGGAGGGCATTGCCGGCGCTGATCTGCGACTTTGCGACCGACGCCCCGAACGTCGAAGAAATACCCATCACTTCCCCGGTCGAGCGCATCTCCGGCCCGAGAAACATTTTCACTTTGGGGAATTTGGAAAACGGGAACACAGCTTCCTTTACCGAAATGTGTTTCACTTTTCTGAAATCGAAATCCATCACACCGAGATCTTTCAGCTTCTGACCCACCATGATTCTCGCGGCGATCTTTGCCAAAGCCAGACCGGTCGCTTTGCTGACGAAGGGTACGGTCCGGGATGCCCGCGGATTCACCTCTAATACGTACACCACGTTGTCTTTCATCGCAAACTGCACATTCAGCAATCCTATAACGTTAAGCGCATGGGCAAGCTTCTTTGTGATTCGGATTATTTCTTCCGTTTTCTCGTCGCTGATCATGAATGGCGGAATCACACACGCGCTGTCGCCCGAGTGAATTCCCGCTTCTTCGATATGTTCCATAACGCCGCCGATGAGCACATCTTTCCCGTCGCAAACGGCATCGACATCAAATTCGAACGCATCTTCCAAAAAGCAGTCGATCAGTACCGGATGTTCGGGTGAGACATCGACCGCTTTTTTCATGTATTCTCTTAACGACGCGGTGTTGTAACAAATCTCCATCGCGCGCCCTCCGAGAACGTACGACGGACGAACGAGAACGGGGAAACCAATTTCCTCTGCGACAAGCACGGCGTCTTTAACCGAGAATGCCGTTCCGTACTTCGGATGTGAAATCTTGTGCTGCCGCAGCAGCGCGCCAAAACGCTGGCGGTCTTCGGCAAGATCAATCCCTTCCGTTGACGTCCCCAAAATCCGCACCCCGTGTGCCTCCAACTCTTTTGCGATCTTCAGGGGCGTTTGTCCGCCAAAGCTCACGATGATGCCCTCCGGCTCTTCGTGCTCGCAGATATTCAAGACATCCTCGACCGTAAGAGGCTCGAAGTATAACTTGTCGGTTGTGTCGTAATCGGTCGAGACAGTTTCCGGATTGCAGTTGATCATGATTGTCTCGTACCCTTCTTCGCGCAAGGCATAGACGCCGTGAACACAGCAATAATCGAATTCAATCCCCTGTCCAATCCTGTTCGGGCCTCCCCCAAGAATAATCACTTTTTTTCTCTTGGATCGAACAGACTCGTTCTCTCGCTCATACGTAGAATAGTGGTACGGCGTGTGCGCTTCAAATTCTGCGGCACATGTATCCACCGTTTTGAAGACCGGAAGTACGCCGTGCTTTTTTCGCAGTGTCCGAATTGTATCTTCGTCCGTTTTCCATAAATAGGCGAGCTGGCGATCGGAAAATCCGTACTGTTTCGCCTTGAAAAGAATTTCAAGTGTCACTTTGGCGAGCCTGCTCTCCAGCGAAGGAGTTCTCGATTGAGTATTGTCGGCGTCTTCAACTATTGATGCAAGTTCGTTTTCCGCCTCGACGATCTGGCGGATGTTGAACAAAAACCATGGATCAATCTTCGTCAAGGCGTGAATATCCTCGATGGTGAGCCCGAGTTGAAACGCATATCGGAGAAAGAAGACATTGTTCGGCTTCGGCCGTCGGAGCTGATCCTTCACCCTTTTCTTCCATTCGGCCTTCGATTTCGGCGAGAGTTTGCGGTGGTTGAAGAGATCTTTTCCGTCGGCACCAAGTCCTGCCCTTCCGATTTCCAGCGAGCGCAATGCCTTCTGAAGCGCCTCTTTGAACGTCCTGCCGAATGCCATCGCCTCTCCGACCGATTTCATCTGCACGCCGAGTGTGTCGTCGACTCCCTTGAACTTTTCAAAATCCCATCGGGGTATTTTTACGACCGTATAATCTATCGTCGGCTCGAACGATGCGGGAGTCAATTTCGTGATGTCATTAGGAATTTCGTCGAGCGTGTACCCTACCGCAAGCTTCGCGGCGATCTTTGCGATCGGGAACCCGGTCGCCTTCGACGCGAGCGCAGAACTCCGGGACACTCGAGGATTCATTTCGATAATGACCATTTTCCCGTCTGCGGGATTTATTGCGAACTGCACGTTTGACCCGCCGGTATCGACGCCGATAGCGCGCATCACGGTAATCGCCGCATCGCGCATGTACTGGTACTCTTTGTCCGTGAGCGTCTGCGCCGGTGCAACGGTGATCGAGTCCCCGGTGTGCACCCCCATCGGATCGAAATTCTCGATCGAACAGATAATGACGACATTATCTTTTGTGTCGCGCATGACTTCAAGTTCGTATTCTTTCCATCCGATCACAGATTCCTCAATCAGCACTTCGTGAATCGGACTGTTCGTTATCCCATGCTCGACAATTGAGTGGAACTCTTCAATGTTATATGCGATCCCACCCCCCGTTCCGCCAAGCGTGTACGACGGGCGAATAATGATAGGGAATCCTATCCCGTCGACAATTTTCAACGCTTCTTCATAGCTGTACACGAAGCCTCCCCGGGGCATTTCAAGTCCGGCTGCACGCATCGTTTTCTGAAAAAGTTGGCGGTCTTCGGCCTTCTTGATCGAGTCGAGTTTTGCGCCGATGAGCTCTACGCCATGCTTTTCGAGTATGCCACGCTCAGCCAACGCGACGGCAGTATTCAGAGCTGTCTGCCCTCCCATGGTGGGAAGGATTGCGTCCGGCTTTTCTTTCTCTATAATGAGCTCGACAAACTCCGGAGTAATCGGCTCGATGTAGGTTGCATCGGCGAGGTCGGGATCGGTCATGATCGTTGCAGGATTACTGTTGATAAGGACAACCCGGTAGCCTTCCTCCCGCAACACCTTGCAGGCCTGGGTTCCCGAATAGTCAAACTCGCACGCCTGACCAATCACGATCGGCCCGCTCCCTATTATGAGAATCGACTTGATATCAGTTCGTTTGGGCACTGGCAGTAAAGGGGATGTTTTATGTACACAAAAACCTTCAAGGTCGTAAGGACATTGAAGGTTCCATTTCTTTTTCAAAATAATAATACAAAATTTCTTCGAGGATTACAATTCAGTAGAGATGAATAGTTTTGCAAAGAGGTTTGTGATAGTAGAACTAACTAATCCCCCGATCGCCTTGCGGCGATCACCCCCTTTGAAAAAGGGGGTAGGGGGATTCCTAAATGGACTTAGAACGGTATGTCTCTCTGATCTGGATCCGCAACATCTGGAACAATTGATCCCCCACCCTTGCGGCGATCACCCTCTTTGAAAAAGGGGGCCTGGGGGATTCCTACATGGACTTAGAACGGTCTGTCTCTCTGATCCGCGTCTGCAATTCCGTTTCAATTACTCTGCATACCTCTCTAAAATTCTTGAACACTTCAGAGTTTTTAAATCTCAAGACCTTTATTCCGTATCCCTCTAAGATCTTTGTTCGCCTTTCATCGTACGCCCTGGCTTCCGGCGTAGAGTGTATCTCGCCATCTACTTCAATAACGAGTCTCAATTTCGGGCAATAGAAATCGGCAATGAAATGGTCGAGGGGCTTTTGACGATACCATTGAAGTGGAAATCTGCGCAGACACTGATGCCATAATTTTTTCTCAGCATGCGTCATCCCTTTACGTAACACCCGCGCCCGTTCTTTCAATTTCGGATTGTACGGCAGATGCCATCCGTTTGTAATCAGGCCATTATATCTTGGCATTTCCCCCCTTTTTATTCTCTGAGATCCCCTTTTAACAAATCCACCTCTCCTTCTGAGTTACCCTTCTACAATAGGGCCGACCGCGAGCAAGACGTGGGACTCCCCTTTAACAACATCCGTACTCTGGGGGATCTACTTTTCCGTTTGCAGCAGAGACCAATTCTCCTCCAACGGCATACTCCTTCTTCACCAATACACGATACCATCGCGCGCCTGAATCAACGAGAATGGTGATTGCGCAGAGCATGAGAATCGCCGTCAGCCCCGAATTGAGATATCCCTGGAACATTGTCGCAGGATCATTTGTCATCGGGAGGAAATTATCCGTGATGTTCAGGAAACCGGCGGAGAGCGTCGTTACGGAAACAAACGACAGCGGCAACAGCGTAACCCATGCGTACCGCTGTTTTCCTGCATTAATGATTGCGGTTGTCGCAACACACAGGGCAACGCTTGCAAGTAATTGATTCGCGACGCCGAACATCGGCCAAATACTGCTGATACTTCCAGTGTGGATAAAATATGCCCATGAAAATACGATCACTGCCGACGAAATCAGCGTTCCCGGCAGCCAATCGGTTCTCTCGAACGGCTTGTAGAATTTCCCAACAAATTCCTGGACGAGAAATCTGCCGACACGTGTGCCGGTATCGATGGTCGTGAGTATGAAAAGTGCTTCGAACATGATCGCAAAATGGTACCAGTAGGACATCAGGCCTTTCATACCGGGCAGCGCGGCGAAAATCTGGGCAAATCCCACTGCGAGGGAGACAGCACCGCCCGGCCGGCCGGCGATCGTTTCTCCGACCTCACGAGCAAGTTCCTGAATGTTCACCGATGGCACTCCCATCGCAGCGAATTTCTGCGGCGACACGTTAATTGCAAAGTAGTCTCCGGGAAACAACGAGCTGGCTGCGATCAACGCGATGATTCCCACCAGTCCTTCCATGAGCATTGCGCCGTACCCGATCATACGTGCATCGGTTTCTTTGTTCAGCATCTTGGGCGTCGTACCGGACGATACGAGTGCGTGAAATCCTGAGATTGCGCCGCATGCAATCGTCACAAACACGAATGGAAAAATTCTCCCTGGAATAATCGGACCGCCGCCGTGAATGAATTCAGTGACCATCGGCATTTTGAGATCGGGCATCACGACGAAAACTCCGATCACAAGTGCAGCAATGGTTCCGATTTTCATATAGGAACTCAAATAGTCCCGCGGACAAAGCAAGAGCCATACTGGAAGAATTGACGCGAGGAACCCGTACGCCGCCATGAGATTCGTAATGCCTGTCTTCGAGAATGTGAAATACGGCGCGAGCCAGGATCCTGGAACGTAACTCCCGACAAAGACAGAAAGAAGTACACCGATTACTCCGATAATGCTCGCTTCGGCAATTCTTCCTTTTCGAATCTTATACATATATAGACCGACAAACAATGCGAGGGGGATAGTCATCGCAATGGTGAAGGTCCCCCAGGAGCTGTCGTGCAAGGCGTTGGTAACAGCGAGGCCCAATCCGGCAAGGGCGATAACAACGATGAAAAGAATTGCGACGGAGGCGATGATCCCGGAGAGGGGGCTCACTTCGTGACGTGCGATCTCGGCAAGCGATTTTCCGTTTCGACGAATGGAGAGTCCAAGGATAACAAAATCATGCACCGCTCCGCCCAACACCACGCCGATTAACAACCACAAAAAACCGGGAAGAAATCCAAATTGCGCCGCAAGCACCGGGCCGATGAGAGGACCGGCTCCCGAAATTGCCGCAAAGTGGTGCCCGAACAAAACCCACTTGTTTGTGGGGGTATAATTGTTGCCGTCATTCAACGTATGCGCAGGCGTCGCGCGCTCATCGTTGAGCGCTATGATCTTTGCTGCAATGAACGCGCTGTAATAACGATACGCGATCGCCATAACGCAGAGCGCACCGAGCAAGAAGGGAAAAGCATTCATTCGATCTCTTGGGATTTGTTGGTTGAAGCAATAGTCTCGATTTTCGATTTACAATTTGCGATTTACGATTTGGAGGACCCGTGAGGAATAGGGTCCGGAAATCAATCTTTTTTCTGAAATCTTTCAGCAGTTGTAAAATTCAAATTGAAAATCGCAAATTCCAAATCGAAAATATTAGAAGGCGTTTTTGTAATGCACAAAAGTCTTAACACCATTCTCGTCCCTAATTGCCACAACATCGAATCGACACGAACAATTCTCGAGTTTCTTCTCATGAACATATCCTTCCGCCGTTCTCCGGAGCAACTCTTGTTTCGTCGGCGTCACCGACTCTTCCGGAGAACCGAATTGCGGATTTCGTCGCATCTTCACTTCAACGAACACCAACTCGTCCTTCTCCCTTGCGACGATGTCAATCTCGCCGTGATTGAAGGTATAGTTCCGCTCAAGGATTGTGTAACCCTGATGTTCCAGAAAGGATACAGCCAATCGCTCTCCATCCTTCCCGACGTTCCTCCTGGATGCCTCCCCCGACATTTTCACAGCCACTTCAAAATTTTAATGAGGATGATCAGGAAGATCAGAAAAAGAAAAATGACGATCGCCCTCGTCGAGGCTACGAAGCCAAGTTTCGAGGAAATGCTCGTCGCCCGTTGAAGGTCATCTTCCCTCAATTTCTTCAACGACGCTTCAAGATTTCCGGTAACGGCTTCCCAGCCGACAGAAAGGATCTCTCTTGGCTCTGGCAACGATCCTATGTTTTTCTTCCCGACATTTTCCAGCTTCAACGGCAAAAGCATTCTCACTCTGGCGAAGACCTCCCGGGTAATATAAATCTTATTCACCGGGACAATCGAAAGGAGTGCAGTAGTGGTGTTTACCCCAACTCCCTCCAGCTTACCTTCTGAGAAAAGCATTTCACCAAAATGAATTCCTATTTTCGCTTCAATCATGCCTTTGTCCAGGTGAAGCTTGTTATACTGGGCAAATCGTTCTTGAACATCAATGGCGCAGTTAACGGCGTCGGCGGCATCTTCGAACTCGGCGAGGACAACACTGCCCGCACTTTGCACGACCACCCCACGATGATGCGAAATCCGGCCGTTCATGACCTCGGTATAGTATGCACTCGTTCCGGCGTCACCTTCCAATCGATCGAACTGCGACCCAAACAGAGTCGCCATTCGTCGGCCTTCTTTTACAGTAGCGGTGACTGGGATATTCATGCGTCGATCGTAAGAGCATGTTCATTCAATACCGGCACATGAAAAGTGCGCCGATGAATTTCGCAGAAGCCGTGTCGATGGATTGCCGCGATGTGATCTCGCGTTCCGTACCCCTTGTGTTGTGCAAATCCGTAGTGGGGGAAAACTTGATCGTATTCTCTCATTAACGAATCCCGTGTGACCTTCGCGATAATGGACGCCGCCGCAATTGAGTGAGAGAGCGAGTCACCTTTGATGATATTCTCTACCGAAAATTTTTCATGCCGGAAAAAGTTTCCATCGACGAGAAGTTGCTCCGGTTGCACCTTCAACTGGCCAACGGCTTTGTTCATCGCGAGCATCGATGCCTGCAAGATGTTGATCCGGTCAATCACATCGTGACTCACCACGCCGACACCGACCGTAATCGCTTTTTCGCGGATAAGGTGATACAACTCTTCACGCCTCTTTTCTGTCAGCTTCTTCGAGTCATTGACAAATGGAATCGAGACATCCGGCTCAAAAATCACGGCGGCGGCAACCACGGGACCTGCAAGCGGCCCTCTTCCTGCCTCGTCCAAACCCGCAACGCGCGTTATGCCCCGTAGCCAGTACTTGCGCTCGTAGTGATGCAAGTCCTTTAATAGTCTTTCTCTATTCAATTCGATCCGCCAATTTCTTAACGCCTAAACCGTATTCTCAGCCCAAGTATATCGCGATCAATCCGACAAGCATATCATATTTTAAGATAGTGCTAAGCCGGTGTAGATTCTTCGGGCTTGCGTCTTTCCACATCGAGAAAAGAACGAACGCGATAACGCAATTCACGCCAAGCATTACGAGAACAAAATAGTTGATTCCGTACTGACGGGTGACGTACGGAATAATGGTTGCCCCAACGACAGTGAGGAGGAACACCGTGGCAGCGAGCGACGCCGCGCGCATTCCGTACTTGATCGGGAATGTAGTGGCGGCATTTTTCACGTCACCTTCAATATCTTCCATATCTTTGATAATTTCCCGCCCGACATTAATCAGAAATGCAAACAGCGCCGGAATAGTCGCTCGGCCTATATTTCCCACGGCGGCCCCTCCATACATGAACGCAAGCCCTGTCAGAAACCCGACCATAAGATTCCCAAAAAGGGGCGTGCTTTTTAATCTATAACTGTAAAAGAAAATTAAGACGACGGCCCCGGTTGCAATCATCTGCGCACTCGAATGTAAAAAAAGATTCAGCAATAAACCAACAGCAGACAGCACGGCATAAAAACGAGCAGCCGATGTGTCGGAGACAGCGCCACTCGGCAGTGGTCGCTGCGGTTTGTTGATGCGGTCAATTTCGACGTCGAAAATATCGTTGATGACCATACCGCCACCGCCGATCAGCCCCGCCGCAAGAGATGCGAGAATCATCACGGACGTCTGTTCGATTCTGCCTCCGGCAAGAACGCAGGACACAAACACCGATGTAACGGTGATGATGAAATTTGAAGGACGGAGGAGAGTTATGTAATGAGTAATGAGCAATGAACAATGAATAATAAACAATGAGCAATGACGAATGACAAAAGCAAGACTGGCGAAGGAAGTGTGCAGTCTATAATAGAGAAGTCATTCGGTTCATCACTGGGTCGGCGCGGTGCTATGCTTAGAAATCGTTTGCGATCCCAAAATGGATTTTCCCTCCACTGAATCCATCTCCCTCGCTAAGGGCATAGCTGACACGGAATATTCCAAGAGCCGTTTCGATACGCGCACCAATGCCATAACCATACAAAAATTTTTCTTGAGATGAAATATGCCGCAAATCATCGGACGGACGCGAGAAATATCCTGCATCGAACAATCCGAAAACGCTGGAACTCCTCCCCGTCAGGAATCGGTATTCGAGATTGGACCATACCGTTTGGGAACCGTAGAACTGGTTCTCCCGGTAGCCGCGCACAGTGTTCGTCCCTCCAATTTGGTACAAATCACTCTGTTCCAGATGGGTGGATGAAATTTTTCTGCCATGGAACCCCAGCACGAGTACTTGCTTTATCACTACCGACAAATAATACTCCACGTCCAACGAAAGTCGTTCAACGAGAGATTTGCGATCGGACGCGAACAACAAATACTGAGCCGGTCCGGATATCTTCTTTGTTCCCCGATTATACGAAGTCTGATAGTTGATCCCGCTTGTCGGACTCCGGAGGTTGTCGCGCGTATCGAAATGGATCTCGCCTCCGAACGAGAGAATGTTGCTTTCGAACACAGTGAAATAGTTCAAGTCCGCGGATGGAAAAACTGATTCCTGATCGATGATGAGCCCCACGGAGACTTCCGTCGAAAGACTAACATCGGCACGGAAGTCAAAGCGATTTTTTATGTACGTTGAGTCTTGTTTCCGCTGATAAATCGCGATTCCGGCATTGACAGGATAACCCGCGATCCACGGCTCGACATAGCTCGCTTCCAACTCCTCTGTTGATTGATTTTCTCTCTGCCAACGCACGATCGCTTTGCGCCCCGTTCCAAACAGATTTCTCATGGAGACAAAAACATTCCCTGTGAAATATCCGCTCCCTCCGCTTACCGTTGAAGGAACGTAGCCGACAATGCCGTCGAAATTGTTTGTATTCCCTTCTTGAACGGCAATCGACAAGCCTGCGGAAACGCTGTCGGCAGAACCGGGATCGCGCTCGAGGTACAACTGCGGCTCGCCGACGAAAGAGAAAATTCCCAACCGTTCCAATCTGCGCCGAATGCGATCCACTTTTCCCTGCCTGTATATTTCATTTGATTGAAGATATGCCTCGCGTACAACAACGCCGCTTCGCGTTGAGGTGTTCCCTTCAACCTTGATTTCTTTGATATGTACTCGCGGCCCTTCCGAAATGGAAAGCGCAAAGGAAAGCTGACCAACATCCGCAGAATCGAGGGCGAGAGAGTCAACGTGCACTTTTGCAAGTGGATAGCCCGTGTTTTCGTAGCGTGCGAGGATGTCGTCGACGTCTTTTTCGAGGATGGTCTGGCGGAGTGGTAAACCGGAGGCAGTTTCAAAGCTCCGGCGAAGTTCATCGGAGGAAAACGCCGTGGCACCGTTAATCCTGATTTGCGTAACGAGGGATTGTTTCCCTTCATCCAAAAAATAGATGAGTTCAACAAAAGCACTATCCCCGGTGAAGACCTGCTGCACCGAATCGACACGCGCAAAAAAAAATCCCTCGTTCCGATATCGGTCTGCCAATGCGGCAATCGACGTCTTCAGTCGTTCTACCGAAAAATCTGCCTTGACGGATAAGGGAAAGCTTTGCGACAATTCCCGCTGAGAAAAATAGTGATTTCCTTGAAAGCGAATTGAAGCGATTTTAGGTTGGGAACGTGCGGCGAACACAAAAACCACGACCATGAAACATAGAGCGCACACTGTTCGAGATCGCATGATGGTCGTTATCTCTTTATGAACGGTGCCGACGCGACGCATTACTTGCCGCGATGCAGCAAATCCCAAATCGGAGTGAGGAGCCTGTAATCGCCGAAGCCGGTTTCGTCCACAAACACTACCTGCCGGTTGAACTCATAGTACGACCAGACTTCGTAAGGCTTCGAGTCGTAGTCGAAAGGATGCCGGTCAACATTGTTCGGCGAACCGAGAACGATAAACACCATGCCCATATCCGTGCGCCAGCCTTCGACGTAGTGAGAAAAATGATCGTTGGAGTATTGAACGCGGCTGTAATATTCTTCCATATACTCGTTGCGCTCGGTGTCGGGACTCGGATCGCGCTTGCGCCAAAACTCCTGAAACAATTTTTGGTTCTCCTCCATCGTGCTTGCTTGATTCATTGCGTCGTACTCTTTATCGGTCGCGATGTAACGCGCCTGCCTGATCGCCAGCGTAAGGTCGATGATCGTGAGCGGTGTGTTGCCCCATCGCATCACGAAGCCGCGTTTCCTTTCAACTGCATAGACCACACCTTCGCGGGCGGTCGGGATCGTCTGCATATCGACTTCCACGTAGTATGAGCCGACCGGATACCGTGAGCTATCAATTTTTGCAATAATCTGTGTCTTCTTTCCTTCCAGCCTTCGATGTTCAGTCCGCTCGTAGCTGTGCTTCTCTCCTTTGCCAAAGATCCGATACGTCAACGTCACCGAATCAGCTTTCGTGGAATTATAAAGTTCAAAGAAAAGGAAGAAACCATCGAGAACGTTGTAGAGATTTCCGGAAACATTTGGTACGATATGCGCGCGGCCAGCTTCCTGTGACACGCGGTTAATCAGCATAATGTCGCTGGCGGAGAACTGCTGCTGAGCGTAATCGCGAACATCGATTTTCTTGAGCTGTGTAGAAACTTTGCGGGATTCCAGTTCGCGGAACTGTGCCCGCAATAGGTAACTGCCGGGAGCGACGAGCATCGATCGCTGGGTGAAGCTGTGCCCGCCTTTTGATTGCGTTCGTTCGAACGTCGAGGTCAGCACTTCCTCATTCCACATTTTCTCCAGGACCACATTCCCTTCGGCACCGAGGATGTCGATCGTTATCTCGTACCGTGCCAGGAATGCGGAGTCAGTCGATAAAAATCGCAACGCGTCGTACGGAACCTGCACGTAGACATCAATTCGTGCCTGGAGCGAATCGGACGATTGGAAACCCAATGCCTCGAGGTAAAAGTTCGGAACATCGGCATGCGGCTGTTCTGTACGATTCTCTACTTGCGCCTGAAGCGATGGGAACACGCCAAGAAGGAGAATGATGAATAGAATGAACGTGCGCATGAAAGCATTGTGATGATGAAGGGATATTGTTCTCTCGCAAACTGTAAATCCGCTACAGTACGTCGCCGTACAGGTCGTACTCCGCGGCGTCCGTCACCGTCACAGTGACAAATTCGCCGACGGAAAGGTGTCTCCCTTGAGGAGGCGTAAGAAATATTTCATTATCGATTTCGGGAGCATCCCACACTGTTCGCCCAGTAAACGTTCCATTTTCGCATTTTTCCACAACGGCGCGGACGCTCTTACCAATGCGTTCCTCATTCCGCTGGCAAGAGATTTCTTTCTGGACGTCCATGATGCGCGCGCGCCGTGCTTCCTTCTCATCCTGCGAGATGGGATCACCGAGGTCAAATGCCGCTGTTTCATCTTCCTGAGAATACGTGAAAACGCCGAGCCGGTCGAACCGTACCGCCTTTATAAAGCTGATCAACTCTTCAAAATCTTTCTCGGTTTCGTTTGGATAGCCGGCGATGATGGTTGTCCGTAGCGCGATATCCGGAATCGATAGCCGGATGGTCTCGATCAAGGACTCCGTCGCTCGACGGGTTATGCCGCGCCTCATGGATTTGAGCACACTGTCCGATGCGTGTTGAATCGGCATGTCAATGTAGCGGCAAATCTTTGGATTCTCCCGGAACGCTTCCAGCACGTCGAGCGGAAATTTTGCAGGATAGGCATACATGAGCCGGATCCATTCCAATTCTTTGACAGTGGCAAGCGAATTGAGGAGCGAACGGAGTTTCCTTTTGCCGTACAAATCCAATCCATAGTACGTGGTATCTTGTCCGATGACAATAAGTTCTTTCACTCCCTTCCCCACCAGCTTCATCACTTCGTCCATGATTTGCTCGACAGGTTTTGAGCGATGGGTCCCGCGCATGATCGGAATAGCGCAGAACGAACAGGGATTGTCGCATCCTTCGGAAATTTTCAGGTACGCCGAGTAGTACGGCGTGGAGAGGGTGCGCTCGCCGAGCAGCTCATATTTGTAATTGCCGCCAAGCTCGCTCACAATCAGCGGCACATGGTTTGAACCGAAGAATTGGTCGACCTCGGGGATTTCCTTTGCCAACTCAGCATGGTAGCGTTCGGAAAGGCACCCCATCACAATCACTTTGTCGAGCTTGCCTTCGTTCTTTAGCCTGACAGTCTGCAGAATCGTATTGATGGATTGCTGTTTCGCATCTTCGATGAATCCACAGGTGTTGATCACTGCTACGGATGCATCGGAAATTTCGGACGTCACTTCGAGATTGTTCCCCTCCAATTGGCTGTAGAGCGCCTCCGAATCAACCTGATTCTTCGCACAGCCGAGCGTAATGATATGTATTTTCTTTGACGGGGTGTTCACGGCAACTTCCTCTTCCCTTCGTTCCTACGACAACACAACAAAATCAATATAAAGATACAAAATCGGCGAGACAAATATCAAACTGTCGAACCGATCGAACACTCCGCCGTGTCCGGGAATGATGTTCGATGAGTCTTTCACACCGGCATCACGTTTGAAAAGAGACTCGACCAGGTCGCCAAGTTGTCCGAATATCCCGATGATGAGACCGATAATGATCGCTTGATGAAATTCCAAATATGCGATAAACAGTTTCTGGGCTGCCATCATTGTGAGAATGGCTCCCGCAAATCCCCATAGTGCGCCCTCCCATGTTTTGTTGGGACTGACACGTTCGAATAACTTGTGTTTTCCCATCGCGAGGCCTCCGAAATATGCAGCCGTATCGCAGATCCAAATTGAGGCAAAGATGGAAATGATTGTGAGCCCGCCCCACGTATAGGTAATGGCATGACTCGATGAATCGGAAATGCCCGTTGCACCGTCGATATGCTTTCGGAGCAACCAGAGGGGAAATTCATTTCCGAATAATTCCCGTATGCCGATCAGCGCTCCAAGAAACAGGCCGACGTACATGACGCCAAGTATCGTGTAACCGGCATTAAGAAACAACGAGCCTTTGTTTCGGAATAGTTCGATTAATAACGTCAAAACAAGAAACAGAAAAAGAACTGTGATGAGCATTTGCAGCTTTGTGAGAAGGGAGATCCCGGCTCCTCTTTCTACAAATAACGGCACAATGAACGATTGAAGTTGTTCATGGAAAAACGCCAGATTGACCAAGAGCGCCGCGGCATACCCAGCCGTTCTCTGCGGCGAGGCGCCTTTCAAAGCGGCCAGGTCATAGAATTCTTTCATCGACAAGAGGGATATTGCACTGACCAGGAGGAAAAAAAGTATTCCACCGTTATATGAAATGTAAAGCAGCGCCGGTATAGCGGTCAACGCGACCGAGACGCGAGAGATGAGATTCGAGCTCTTTGTCGTCATAAAGTATTGTTATTTTGGTGGAGGAAGTCCGTCAGGTCCATTTCTTCAACGAGTCGATGCGCGGCTTCTGCCATCTCTTTTCTCACAAAAATTGAAGCCGGGGCATCGTCGGTAAACCGGTAAAGATGAGAATAACGATGCTGGGAAAAAATAAGCGCTGCGATCCCGTTTGCCACAAGGTTCTTTGCTACGAGTTCCGCGCCAAATTCGGAAATGGCCGCAGCGAGTTTAGCGTGCGTGACCGGTACCAGTGCATGAGCAGCATCATCGCAGTAGGTTTTGCTTTCCCGCACTCTCATACAATCGTCGCACACCGGCTTCCCACACACAACGCACAGGCCGGCAGCGTCCCTGCCGGAATGATTCTCACACTCGACGTTGGTATCGTGGTGGAAGAGAATGCCGCAATTTCGGCAGAAAAGAACATCGTCGGCATTGATCACGTTGCAACGAATGCATTTCATGCGTGCGATACCGCGTTCTCTGATGAATGGAGTCCTGATGTAGTCTGAAAATAGAAATACATCGATATGAGAAAAATAATGGCGAAGCCAACCATTGTTGAAAGGACAAAGGTCGAGGAATATTCCGACAACGAGTTGAACATCGATACTGTGCCGGGATCTTTCACATCGCTCTCATAGTAGGTGCCGAGAATGGAGACGACATTATTCGTGAAATGTGCAAGCATTGGAACAAGGATCGTCTCAGACCGATACATCAAGAAACCGAAAAAGATACCCAGGGCTATGAGGGGCGCGATGAGAAACGGATTCACATGATAAAGACCAAAAATGATCCCGGCAAGAATGTACCCCGACTTCTTGCTTGTCGCCAGCGTAATATTTTTTTGAATCAATCCCCGGAATAAGAGTTCCTCGCAAATTGCCGGGGTTAATGCCACGACAAGGATGACAAAAAACAACTCCGGCACAGAATGCGCCTGCACCAGCAGCCTGTAGGTTTCTTCTATCATTCTCCGGATTTGCTCGATGAACGGCCGAAGCGATTCGGGAAGGGGAATTTTATCCTGAAAAAAGAGATAGCCCTCCATCACCTGTTCCAGCGAAAAAACTCCCACAAGCGCAAGAACGACTTCTGACGGTCGTGGAATGCGCCGCGGCACGACGGAGCTGAACGTACCGTGCTGCATTTTCATCAGCACAAGTGTCGGGAAAAGCAAAAAGAGAATTTGTGCGAGCATCGTCGAGAGCCGCATCCACTCAACATTTTCCTTCGTCACGGCCTCGCCAAAGATCAACAACGTTAATCCGCCGCCGACTACTTGATAAAGAAAGAAGATTCCAGCCAAGGAGAGAAGGGCGAAGGCGAACGGGCGCATCTTCAAGGCCGCGATTTCGGAGATTGGCGGAGGGGGCTGCGATTCTTGGGTGCCGAAAGAATCGTTATGGCCGTCGGGTTCGAACATTGGCTCTGAGGTGTTGGTTAACCATAGCGGCGAGGAGTGGAATCATGATCTCGTGATGACCGGAGAAATCGTAGCCTTTGCCGAATTTTTGTGTCGGACGCAGTACGACGTTCATCATGGGCCGATAATGCCGAAGCATGTCGAAATTGGCCGTGGTGAAGCCCCGCGCTTTGCTTCCAAGATTGCGCGCAACCGTCAACGCTTTAAGGAAAATTTCCGGCATGATAACTGCGGAACCGATATTCAGAACAACGCCTCCGTTCACCAGATCTTTCAGGATGTTTGAAAATATTTTAAAATCGCGGAAACTTAATTCACCGGTCGCGGCACCATCCATCGTCGGCTGTTGATGGACGATGTCTGTTCCGATAGCGGCATGAACCGTTACCGGGATTCCCAACTCGTAGCACGTCGCAAGAATACTAACGGATTTATTCTTTGCTCGGGCCTCTGTCAATGCGCGTCCAAGCGTTTCGCCGTAACCCATATCGGACATATAGTAACCGACCGACAACGAGTTGTTGATAAACTCGCCGGTCTCCCTGGACATCCCAAATCTGCCGTCGAGAATGTTTTCCGCGACGTCTTCGGATGTCTGTCCCCACAAGGCCGTTTCGACATCGTGGATAGCCGCCGCGCTATTCATCGCGATCGCCGTAATAACTTTTCGACGCGCCAGATCTATGATGACGGGCGACAATCCCACTTTGACAACGTGCGCACCCATCATAACGATAACGGGTTTCTTGCTTTTTTGAGCTCGGGCGATCTCTGCAGCGAGTCCCTTGAGTTGCGCCGCAGCGAGAATATCCGGAAGCGAGCGCGTGAATTCGGCAAATGATTGCGTCGCGGGATTGAAAGGCTTCGCGAATTGCTTCGGCGAGACTTTGCTCTTCCGTGTCTTAATGGAGGTGGTCTTTATCTTTGAGAGATCGGCTTGTGTGTATTTTGACATTTATTTTATCCTCGCTTTCAGTTCCCCGTTGATCCCGGAGTACTCACGCAACTCAGCTTCGATCGAACCGATGACGACTTTCGTGCTCACCTTTACCGGAATCTTTCTCTCATCGTCCGAGAGCCATAGAAGAGCCCGGCCTTCGCTTTTGAATAATCCCCCTTCTTGAGCCAATGGTTCAACGATAAGACAATTAAAGGTTCCCGCACTCACTTCAATCTGTTGGCGTCCAAGAAATTTTACGTCCAGCTTGTAGGTTGAGTCTTTGTAGAAATTCTGAAAATGAATTTTTTCTCCAATGCGCATTTTTGAAAAATCGAGGGTCCGTGCGAAGTAGAATGCCGACACGATATCATGCACGTACGGAGGAATTGTGAACTCTCCCTCCGATGTTTTCGCGAGATGATTTACCTGATCAAATTGCGCGGAGAAGTCGCGGCGGTATTTTCCTTCCTTGATGTGTTGTTCGAACCGCCACGGGAAAATTCCTTCAACATCGAGGTACGTTTCATACCGGTCGCGCACTTCGTAGAACCAAGAAAAGGTCGGCGTTGAGTTCACCTGAAACATTACCTTAAAACACTGATTCCCCGCAACAGTATCATACCGGGGAACGGACATAATCGCTTCACCGGCGGTGATGAATCCATACCCGACGTCGAACACCAATCGTTCGCCGGTTGAAAATGCACTCTGCCGGGATGCCCGCTGTGCGCCATATGCGAACGACGGATCAAAAGCAATTTCAGCCACTGCCAGGAAGAAAACAACCGCCGTGAATATTTTTCTACTGAGAGTTATTATAAGACTTTTAGCTTTGTTCATTCCATAATTGTCTGATGGCCAGGACGACTTCATCGATTTTGATCTGATCCATACAGACGTTCGATCTGCAGCGCGATCCGTGACACAGTGTGCACGTTTTGTTGTCTGCGATAAAGACTTTTTTTTTCTCCGTGTAGGGACCCCACCGGACCGGACTGCACTGGAGAATCGGGGGAAAAAAGGCGACCACCGGAGTACCGAGAATCGCAGCAATGTGCATCGGTCCCGTTGAATTTGAAACGAACACCGCGGCACGCTGAATCAATGCGCCGAGCTCATCGAGAGAGAACTTACCCACGGCGGCGACGGGCCGCGTCTTCATCCCTTCGACTACGTTTTGCACCAAGCGATCTTCCCCATTACCCCCCGACACCAGAACCTTTAACCCCAGGAGAGCCTTAACCTTGTCGCCAAGCTCTGAGAAGTTTTCCGCCCGCCAATCGCGCGCCGATCCACCGCTTCCAGGGTGAAGAATGACAAATTTCTCTTCTCCCGAAATCGAATTTTCTGCAAGAAAGGAATCGACGGCCTTCTTTGCAGGGGATGAAATTGTCAATTCGAATTGTGCCGCTCCGTCTATTTCGATTCCCAGGGAGCGGAGGAGGTTCAGGTTATATTCCACCTCGTGCCGCTGTGCATCTTTGCGGTGCTCATAGACCTTCCTGTTGAACAAGATGGAGTACCATCGATAGCCCGTCCCGACACGAAGTCGAATACCGGCAAGAAACATCAGAAACGTCGAACGAAACCGTGGATATGGAATAATTGCCAAATCGAACTTGCGCGCACGAATATGCTTTAGCGTGTTCCAAAGCGACCTAACACTGTCTTCATTTTCATAGACTAATACTTCATCTACGCATGAGTGCCGCTCAACCAGTTCTCGGGTATAATTGCGTGCTAAGACTGAGATTCTTGCGTTCGGGAAGCGACTTTTGAGAAGAGGAAGCATCGGTAACGAGAGGATAACATCCCCAATTCTATCGGTGCGAACAAGGAGGATATTTTTGACGTCTGCATTCAATACTGTGTGCCAACGGAAGCCGATGGACAACTCCCTCCGCGTTTTTAGTCCTACACGGCCGGATAGAACTTATTGAGATTTTCTCTCTCGAGAACTTTTTCGCATTTAATATACGGCAATAGGCTGTGAGGTGCAAGGAATGGAAAAAACGGGTAGTGTCTCATTTTACTTGCTTCCGAAAGTGAGACACCAACGGGATTGTTTGCCACCACCCCTGGCGCTTCCGCCCATCGAGACGGCGGACAGGTCGGGCCTTCCCCTCCTCAATGAGGAGGGGACTAAGGGGTGGTGCTTACCAAGAAGATGGAGCACATTCACATTATTCGTACCGCGGGGATTTGACGGGCCCACGAACGATGCTCTCTCTGTCCAAGCAAACTGACCCACTACCAAAAAATGGGTAGTGGTACGTTTTCACTTTTCATTAATTTCGATATAATGAGTCTCCCTGAGCAAGCGATCCGCCGGAGGCGGAGAGCGGGTCTGCGCCAAAGGTCGAAGACTCGATGAGAGCATGAGCCTTTGGCTCAGAAGGGTTCATACTTCGACTCGTGGCGGCAGGCCGCCACTCGCTCACTACGACTTTATTTTCAAGACGTACCATCACCAAAAAATTCCACGACACAAAAGCGATGCAGGTTCTTCGGCGGAGAAAATCTATTCTAGCGGTTGGTCCAGAATTTCAAATTTACCCCAACCTTGAAAATCGAAGTGCCACCATTCAGTCGGCATCGGAAGAAAACCATGCTTCGTCATCACCGCTTCTAAAAGAGCACGATTGTTCAAAGCCATCTCGGGTAATTGCATGTAGTCACGGTGAGCTTTGTCCGTAAAGTCGTCGTACGGCGTCGGCATTTCAATTTCTTTGTTGAGAGAATCGATTATTGTCAGATCAACCGCCGCGCCACGGTTATGGCGAGATCCTTTTGCGGGATTTGCGACATACCGTTCGTCGGAGACGACCTCCCACAGTTTTTTCTGGATCGACAAGGGCCGGTAACCGTCGTAGACTTTCAGTCCCAATCTCCGGCCATGGAGTTCATTTTGGACTGCACGCAGGCTTTCCGCCGCTTCCCGGCGCAGCATGCATTTGGCGATTGGATAAAGTTTTTGATGAGTAAAGTTATTTTCGGTGGCGTAACGAATGTCGAGGACAATGGTAGGGTCAATCGAAACGACGTCGACGAGATCTGAGCGGGAACTCTGTTGGGCCGGGCTACTGGTAGGAGAGAGTAGGCAGTAGGCAGTAAGCAGTGTACAGTAAGGAAAGAGATATCGCAAACAATGACTGCTACGATTAGTATTCTGCTTGCTGTCTGATGGTATCCGATTGCTCGCTGCATTCTTCATGTCTGTCGAGACCAATCTGAGAAATCTGCAATCTGCGCTGAATCAGCGAAATCAACGGAATCAAGATACGAAGACCTTCGCAACTTCCATTAACATAGACGGCTTATTCCAGAGGGCCGCGCGGAAAATGCCCCCCAATGTTCGTTTTTCTTCAGGGAGCTTCAGGGCGCTGTCGCAGATGCTGTTGAGGGTGTCGTCGGAGAAGCTTGCAATTGCTTCCTTGATATTATAGAAGACCTCGTGCCGCCATCCGAGCCGCTTTTGCCATCGCTTTTCATATTCCGTCAGATGGGATAGGTCTTTCTTCGTAATTGCTTCGGCGGCAACCTGGCCACCGATCATTCCGCCGATCATTCCGCTTATGATCCCGCCGCCGGAGACGGGATTTACCTGGTGTGCGGCATCGCCGACGAGGATCACGTTATTTGCAACAATCCGGTCACACGTTTTCGCGCACGGCACACCGCCGGCTATATGCGTCAGGATCGCCGCATTGGGAAATTTCTTTTCAATGAACTCGCGAAGGAATTTTATTGCCGACTTTTTCTTGGCTTCTTCCACGCTCAATCCAAGACCCACGTTTGCCGTGTTCTTCCCTTTTGGGAAGACCCACAAATATCCGCCCGGCGAGACATCATCGCCAAAATAGAAATCAAGCACGTCCTGTTCGACGTTGATGCCGGAGATCGTCATCTGCGCGCAACTCTCCATATCACGGATGTGGCACGTCGTGTCAATGCCCGCCCATTTCCCGACCCTGGATTCAACGCCGTCAGCGGCAACAACAATCTTGCACGGAATATCGATTTTTTCATCTTTAATCAACGCGCGGATGCCAACCACGACGCCGTCATCGTTCTTCAAGAGGTCGTACACGTACGCCTTCGTGACAACTTCAACTCCTTCTTCGGCTGCGAGTTTGGCGAGTTCATAGTCGAAGATGCGGCGTTCAAGAACGTAACCGATGCCGTCAAGACGCGGTACGACACTCTTTCCGTTCGGAGCTACCAATCGAAACTTGGTCACCGTTGCAGCAATCCATTTGGAATCCGGTTGAATGAACTGAATGACTCCTTCGTGACTCACCGCTTCGCCGCAGCGAACCGGGTATCCGACATCGCGATCCTTTTCGAGCATCAGCACTGAAGCTCCGCCGGCAGCGGCGTAACGCGCAGCCGTCGACCCCGCCGGCCCGGCACCTACAACAATAATGTCGTACCGAGTTTTCATTTCAGAGAATGCGCAAATTGTAAATTGTCCAACGCGGAAATTTCTTTCGGCAGGTCTTTGATTCCTTCCCGGTGGAATTCAATCACTTCCCAGGGACATGCCCACACGCACTTCCGGCAGTTCGTGCACCGTTCCTCGATGACGGCGATCTTCGATTCCTGAAGCTCGATCGCATCCTCCGGACACACACCCACGCAGCAGCCGCAGTAATCGCATTTGCCGGGTCGGATATGAATCATCAAAAATGGTTTAGCCATGGGGGACTTTCTTCAAACCGATGCGCATCATTTTATTGAAAGGAGTTCAACTTCAAAAATAAGCTTTGCGTTTGGAGGAATGACTCCGCCTGCGCCACGACTGCCGTAACCCAATTCAGGGGGAATAAAAAACTTCGTCTTGCCGCCAACCTTCATCGTTGCAACACCGTCGTCCCAGCCTTGAATTACCTGTCCAACTCCGAGCTTAAACGTAAACGGCTGGTTCCGGTCCACCGAGCTGTCGAATTTTGTTCCATCCTCTAGCCAACCCGTATAGTGAACGGTAACTGAATCTCCTCGTTTTGGAGCGGGCCCGGTTCCTTCTTTTATAATTTCATATCTCATACCGGTATTTGTCACTCCTTTGTTCATTTTCGCACATCCCACAATCAAGAATGCGACCGACACTATGATCGCTGCAAGTCTCATTGATTTCCATTGGTAAGATTGATCTAGGTTAAAAATAGGGAAAAAACCTCTCAGTTCCAAAAACATTAGTTGTGCATTTGACCACAAACCGAGTGATGCCATGACTGTTCCCCCTAAATCTGGAACAATTCCAAGATATGTAATTCTGAAATAGCGGCAGTCATGGCATCACTTCTCAAAAGCACCCACTACACCAATACCTTCTTTCCTGCATTCAGCGCTGTCCCGCCCCCGACTCTTGATGCAAAAAAGAATTACGCCATTGTAAAGACTTTGTTGAAGACAAATTCGAGTTGGAAGGTTTTGGAAGCGTGCCGGCTTTCAATGTACTCTGCCACTTTTTTGAGTCGCCCCGGAATTGCCAGGATTTTTTCTTGTGCCTTTTTTCCCGATTCTTTTAATCCGGTGAGGGTCTCTAGTCCCCATGCTTTGATAAGAGCTTCGACAACGGTGATATAGTCGCGAGGGCCGTAAATTCCAGACCGGCGAACTACATCAGCATACTCATTAAAATTGCGCAGGGTGTGGCCGGGCATGTCAATGCTCGGCAAAATTGTGATAGCGGATTCAAGAGCATTATCTGGGTCTCGCTTCAGCACTTCGCTGAAGACAGTTTTATAGAATGCATAGTGGCGCGCCTCATCCATCGCGATGGAATGTAGGATCTTCTCCAGCGTCGGTTCATACGTGCCGCACACTCGCCCTGTACCGTCGTGGGATATCTGTGTTGCCCGTTCCTGTGCCGACGTATACACAAATACTCGGTAGGGATCTTTGTCCCAATCCGGGTTGAACCCCGAACGGACATACTGGAATTGCGCCTTTTCTACTGCGGTAAAATTCATGACGTGGGAGTCGCGGCAATAGTCTCTAATCACGTTCCCATGCCGATCCTCTTCAGCGGTCCAGAGATTGTTCCAATTCTTCCAAAATGAATCGCTGCCGAGATGCACCGCGATGAGACGATGAAAATGAGGCAAACCTTCTTCCGTGATTAAATTCAGCGCAAGGGCGACACGAGCACTCAATGGTATCCCTTTGGCACGCTCACGAATTTGCTTTAGGTGGAGTTCTTCATTCGTGGTCTCATCTGCTGGCAGGAAATCGGATGGAAACCAAAGCTCCCGTTTTACTTCATGTTTCTGGATGAGTTCTGCCACGATTTTCTCCAGGTCTGCCAAGACTTCAAATTTGGGAAGCAACGACCTGTCCCTCTCCAGTTCTTTGGAGGAATTTATCATAACACGCCTCTTGAATATGGCACGTGAAGGATGGAAGGAAAAAAAATCCATGCGCCCCGCTCGCTGCGGCGCAGGAAAATAGGGCGGGGGCCGCATGGATTAGAACAAAATAAAAGCCCGATTAATTCTGTGTAAGGATCGCATCCTTCGCTGCTTTCGCAACTCGGAATTTCACGACCTTTTTCGCCGGAATTTGAATAATCTCACCAGTCGCGGGATTGCGTCCTTGCCTCGCTTTGCGGTCAACCAGGACCAACTTCCCGATACCCGGAATTGTGAACTGATTCTTGGCTTCGGAATAGGCAAGACGTGCCAATTCTTCAAAGTAGGCAGCCGCTTGTTTCTTCTTCAGACCGAACTTCTTTGCAAAGTGGTCTGCGGTTTGGGATTTTGTCATGGCCTTTGCCATTGAACGCTCCTAGAATTAGTTAATTGATAGTTGATTATGTGAAATGGTAAATGGGAACGATAAGACTATAAAACTCATACTCCAAAAATTCACTCGAAATATAGGAAAATCGATAATTAAAAACCAAGCATTATTTAAGGAAAATTGAAAATAATTTGGGGCTCTCAAAAGAGTCCTAAATCGCTCAGTTATTGCTTATCTTGAATTTTCGGCGAATTCTGCACAAAATGCCCACATTTGAACCCTGGGAGGTTTTAAGATTGACCCCAGGGGAACTATTGTTTTGGAACGCTTTGTTGTAGTGCATGTCGCATCAAACAAGAATCCTTAATTCATCTCTTTCCAATAACAATCATAAGGAAAAACCCTCATGAAAAAGCTGACAATCCTTGCGTTGCTCTCCTGTTTTGTTTTGACAAGTGCCCTGGCACAGGAGAAGAAGGAAAAGCCGATGTCACACTCGATGAAAGGCTACCTGGTAGACAAAATGTGCGCTACCGGAATGGTAAAGAAGGCACCCGAAGAAGCGATGGCAAAGGCTGCCAAGCATACGAAAAGCTGCGCGCTCGAGGAGAGCTGCATGGAGAGTGGATTCGGCCTTATTTCAGAGGGAGAGTGGTACAAGTTTGACGATGCTGGCGATAAACAAGCACTTGCCTGGCTAAAGAAAACTGACAAGAAAAACGACCTGATGGTTGAAGTAACCGGGACGCATGACGGAGATATTATTATGGTAGCTTCTCTGAAAGAAGTGAAAGCTTCTTCAATGAAAAAGGAAATGAAACACGAAGAGATGAAAAAAGACGAGATGAAAAAGGATTGACCCTGTTTGATACTAACAGAAAAGGCCTCTTTGCGAAATTGCACAGAGGCCTTTTTTGCTTAGCGCCGAATGAACAAGATATGCGCAATCAGTACTGTCCCATTAAATCTCAAATAAAGACAACTGGTTAGCGGTATTGGGAATGTGTATAGGGGACTGAGGTCCCGTAAGTAGTTGAGAAATCGAGTCTTTCTCGAACAGCGTGACGCTCAAAATCTGTAGAATTGTGTAGAGTGAAAGTTCGGAGTTGAGTTCCTTTTTGACGATGGCAACCAAGACGTACACAGAGACAGCAATCCAGATTTGTGTTTTGACGGCATTCTCCGACGTGCCATAGAATGCTTTAATGCGCAAGTGTTGCTTGATCCATTTGAAGAATAATTCTATTTGCCATCGTGCGTGATAGAGTTGAGCAATCGTTAGTGCCGGCAACGTAAAATTATTTGTGACAATCGCCAGACGAAGATCATGTTCTCGATCGTAGAATTTGACCATGCGCAGCTGTTCTGGATACAGCTTCGATGTCAGCGGTCCGGTGAGCCGAATGATTGTTGCAGCGTAGTCCTGTTGTTTTGTCAACAGGATGAGAATACACTCGTCGATACTGGAAGTTCTTTTTTGCGCGCACGACAAAGAATGCTTGTCCCTGATGCAATTGAAAGAGTCGCTCAAAATCCAGATAGCCACGGTCCATAATGTAGAACGCTCCGGCTTCAAAGACGAGAGTATCCAAGACATTCACCTCATGGACATTTCCTCGTGTTATGTGCAGAAATGAGGGAATATTGCCCCTGAGGTCCAACAGGGTGTGGAGTTTAACGGCCCCCTTCTTCTTGCGAAAGTGTGCCCAGGGAAACAGCGTCAAACACAGATCAATAATGGTTGCATCCAATGCGTAGAATGTTTCCTGCAGTTGAAGCGAGAACTGATCATGACGATAAAGTAAACGTGCCCGTTGAATAAGCACATGAGCGAAGTCGGCGTAGATCTTCCACGAACGTATTTCGTTGGCATGGGCGATTGTATTGCGCGCCACCTTCGTGCCAATCCCGGCATGATAAAGTTTTGTGCCGAGCGAATTCAGGCATGTTTCAATATCGCGGAGACTTTCTCGATACGTGAGTTGAGCAAAGGTCATGGCGAGCAATTGACTCCAACAAGAAAATCGTTTGATGTACTTATCACCATCATACCGGTTGACGCAGAAACGAAACTCCCTCTTGGGGAGAAACTCCATGAGTTGTGCAAGAATAATTTTTCCTTCGTGCATAGACGAGTCCCTTCAATTGTTGTGAAAGGGAGTATAGCGAAGGACTGAGAAGGTTCAAAATTGAAATCGATCTCAATAAAATATTTTCCCAACTCATTGCGCACAAATAACTTCCCGACGTCTAACATGGTTTTCTTGGGACAGTTGTGATGCGCAATATTTAAAGAGGGGAAGAAGAGAAAAGCGCTGAATGCCCTCACCTACTTTCAAGGGATTGCGAGGGGTAGCAAATCCTGAGCCTTTGAAGTGCTGTACCTCGATTGATTCTGACTGCAATTGTTACGAAGACACGGCATTACGTTTTATTTTGATCTCCCCTACAGTTTTGATTAGTATTTCCTGCCATTTTCTGGGCTTCCCGATGTCCCTTCAAATTGATTACAATCCAAATTTACACTATCTTAGCCCTGTCGTTATTGCTTTTTCCTATCATCACAGGGTTCCAAAAGAATGTTTTCGCGATTCATTGGGATAATCATCATCTTCTTCGCCGCGATCACCATATGCGCCGCCCAGAATACGAAGGAGAACGCTGATTTCAAGCTCGCCATTAATCTGTTTAATGATAAACTCTTCGACCTTTCGCTCGAACAATTCAAGCAGTTCATCTCCACCTATCCGTCTCATCCGCAGAGCATCGAGGCAAAATTTTACATTGCGCTTGCCAACCGTGCAATAGAGAAGAACGACGATGCAAGAGCGTCATTCCAGAATTTTGCATTAACATATCCCGAGCATGCGAGGGCGGCGGAGGCATGGTGGAATATTGGGGAAATGTTCAGCGAAGAAAAGAGATATGCGGATGCCGCTTCGGCCTTCGAGCGTATCAAAGTCTTCAATCCCAAAAGCAAGCTGGCGCCAAAGGCATTGTTGACAGCGAGCGATTACTTTGATCTGGCGGGGGATGCAGATAACGCGAAGAGATGTCTGCGTTCGCTCGTGAGCGACTATTCAACCAATGAGCTTGTGACCATTGCCCATGCTCATTTGGGGACATTTTTCGCTCGGGAGAATAATCTTCTCGCCGCGCGCAAAGAACTACTCTTGGCTGTTGAAGGGGGTGGCGACAAAGAATTGAAGGCCTCGGTGACGCTGCAGCTTGGAAAAATTGCCGAAGCCTTCGGCACTCCTGCAGAGGCGGAGGCGCTGTACCGCTCGATCATTGAAGAAAAAAAATCTGAAGTTTCGCTCAACACCACTGCTCAGGCGAAGCTGCAGCTTGGGCGTCTGTATTTTTCATCCGGCAGACAGAAGGAAGCGATTGACCTTTTCCAAAAACTGAACGCTGATTCTTTGAAGCTCTCGCGCGAAATTGTTCAGCAGTCATCACTGAATCTCGGCAGCAGCTATTTAACAAATCGGGAATTCAAAAAAGCGGCTGATGCGTACGAACGATCGTTGCGGAGGGTATCGGATTCTTCCCTGGTTGTACCGGCACTGCTTGGCGTCGGCCGGGCGTACGAGGCGTTGAAGGAGTATCGCAAATCGCTCGGAGCCTATTCCGCCATCGCAGAGTTGCCCACCCCACGCACCGAGAAACGATATGCGCTTCTCCGCGCGGCGACGTTGTCAAGTGCGCTCAGCGATTACGAAGCTGCGGTGCGCTATTTTTCACAATATGCAGAACTCTTTCCGTCCGATGAAGAGACGCCGGAGATCCTCTATCGTACAGGCGAATTGTACCGCGTGAATCTCAGAGATCCGCACAGAGCAATCGATGTCTATACGGCATTTCTCCTTAGGTATCCTCAACACGAAAAGAGTGACGACGCGACATATGCAATCGCATCGGCGCACGAAGCCCTTCAGGAGACGAACGATGCTTTGCAATCGTACGATGATGTGATGAAAAAATATCCAGCCAGCACGTTTGCCCTTCAGGCTCGTGATCGGCGGGATTTTCTCAAGAGTTACAAATCTCCAGACAATGAACGAACATTGCGACAGCTAGCGCTTCTCATCGGCGATTTGATTTTGGAAAAGCAGAAATCCGAACTAGCGATGAGGCTTGGCGATATTTACTTGAATGTTCTCCAGGACTTTCCTCAAGCGGCAGTACAATATCAAAAAGCATCCACGCTGGGGGGAGTCACTGTTGATTCTCTTGTCCGTGAAGAGGCCGCTTATAAGCGTACGATTGCCTTGCGGCGCCAATCGGAGCTTGACTCTTCGTACGTCCAAACGGCAATCAATGCATTTACGACATTCCTAAAAGATCATCCTGCGGGACGATACAGCGATGATGCGGCGTACAATCGTTTTCTTCTTCAGACGAGAAAAGCAGGCCCAGGCCCGAAGATCGGCTTTGCCCGTGATTTCTTGAAAGACCGTTCAGCATCCTCCTTCGCGTCGAAGGTTTATCTCGTGCTAGGAAATTCACAGAAAGAAAAAGGTCTGCTCAACGAATCCATCGAAACGTTCAGGCAAATCGCATACAGGTATCCGACCCAGCCCGAAGCCGACGAAGCAACTGCCCAACTCGGCATTCAGCTCGCCCATTTGGGAAGAAGCGACACGGCCGCAGTCGTTTTGAGCAGCTATCTGCGCGCGTATCCCCGCGGGTTCCACTGCGCCGATGTGTTGTACGAAATGGGTATGCTTTCCGCGCGGGAGGAGAATCCACTTATTGCTGCGACGTCGTTCGAGCAGCTTCGCACAAAGTATTTCTACACAATGCGCTCCGTCGATTGCATCGAGACCCTCGCCCAGTGCTACGAAAAAACACGTCAGTTCGACAGGGCGATTACCTTATATCGTCAACAGCTCGATCGGCAATCCTCTCCGTTGCATGGAAATCAAAAGGGGCGTCTTCAGACAGTATTGAAACTCGCCAGGGCGTACGAGGCCGCGAACGATACGGCGAATGCACGGAGGTATTTTCTTGACTTCGTCGGCGAGGAGATGCAGTCCCCCGACGCATCTGACGCTTTCCGACGGCTCGGTGCTTTTGAACAGCGCGCAGGGAGGAGTGAAACCGCGATACGGTACTTTGAAAAATCCGTCGCTGCCCAGCGAAGCGCGTCGACAACAGCGGAACTCGCATCGCTCTATTACGCAAACGGCGATTTTCCAAAGGCCATCGAGGAATACGGGCTCCTGGCTGGCTTGAGTGACGTAGATTCTTCAACGCTTCGGTCGGGTCGAATTCGTGTGGTCGCCTCGCTGTACCGCTCGGGCAAAAACAAAGAGGCGGAGCAGAGAACTACCGAGTTTCTTAAGGCCTATGGAGCCGATAAGAACGCCCTTGCAGAGTTCGAATTTGAGAAGGCAATGGCACTATTCCGCAGCGAGGAATATGACCGATCGCTTGCGATCCTGCAGGCATTTCGGGGGAAGTACGACTCAACAGAAATTCTCCCGCAGGCGTATTTCTGGATCGGCAAGATACTCGAAGCGAAGGAATTGCCCGACAGCGCCATGAAACAGTACGATTTCGTCATGAGGACTTTCCCCCGATCCGAAATCCTCCCCAAGGTCTATCTCGCGTTTGGCAATATTTACTTTTTCAAGGAGAAGTACGACGAGGCCGTAAAATATTACCGCCTCATCGTCGACAAACCGAACCTCTCACCCGAGCTTCTCCCATTCGCGATGAACAATCTTAGCGAGGCATACAAAGAGGTCGGACTCTACGACGGTGCGCTCGAGTTGACCCGCAATTTCATTGAACGGTACCCCAACGACGAATCGATTCTTGACAAGAAAGTCGACCTCGGTGTGTTGTACCAAAAGTTGGGATACTATGATCAGGCAATCGTCCAGCTTCAAGGACTCCTGGAGACAACAAATAAAGATCTTGAATCCGAAATCCGCTATTATCTCGGAGAGTCATATTACTACAAGGGAGAGTATCAGCAGGCCATACTTGAGTTCCTGAAAGTGCCGTACCTTATCACCAAGAAAACAAAGATCGATTGGACGCCAAATTCTTATTACATGTCTGCTCAGTCGTACGAAAAAATGGGCAAGTATGATCAAGCGCTGAACATGTATCAGCAGATCATCGACAAGTCAGGGATCGACCCTGCATTTAAAACAGCGGCACAAAAAGAAATCAATCGTGTGAAGAGCTCAGTGAAGAAAGATTCAAATTAACGTCAACTGCCATCCCTATGTTCGAAAAGGAAACCGAGCAACTTATCGGCATAATTCGCCAGACGACAATCGGCGATGCAAAAGCTGTGAGCCTGCGTGCGATTTTTGAATCGAAAGTACCATCGAACGTGAAGGTGTTCTTTCGGGCCGATGTCGAGCACTTTCTCGACGAGGACCGAAAGAAAGAGCAACGAATGTCGAAATTCAATTACGATGTTCCGGAGATTCAAATGCTTCAGGAACAGATCGACACTCTGCTCATCCACAATTTCATTTTTGCGAAATCGGATTTTGAAACAACGCTCGATAAATGCGTTCATTTTCTGCTCAACTTCCTTTGCAGGCCGCAGTGGACCCTTGCCAGCTTTCTCTTTGAAGAGTCGGCAAAAGTGTCGACGCGCCAGATTCTGAAGAAGCTTCGATACTGCAAGGATTATGAATATTTCCCGGACATTCTTCGCCGGTACGTTCATCAACGCGATATTGCAGAGTTAGCGTTGGAGGAAGGCAAAGCGCTTTTGGATAAAATTGACGGTGAGGTGGTGAAAAATCATTCAAGCGTAGAGCTGGCGCAGATGACCAAGCCCCTCTTTGATTTTGTGGCATATGCGCGCTCGCTGGATCTGAATACGTCTTCGCAGACAATTCCGACGCGAGCCTTAATGTACTTTTTTGAAGATAAAAAGATGTCGGCGATTCATGATCGCTTTTCGCGCGAACGTGAAACAAACAATGTCCGGGAAATAAGCTTCAGCCAGCTTGCGAATGTTATCGAGAAGGTTCGAACGGGAAATGAGTTCGCGCACATCTTCGATGAAGAGAGCGATCCCTTTGCGGCATCGGACGATTTTTCCCCAGAGTCGCCGATTGTGTCTGCCGGGCAGGAGGAAAGTTCTTTCTCGTTTCCAAAAATCTCCGAGCCGCCCAAACCGCTTCCACCGCTCTTCACCCTTGATGAGGAACGGTCAATCGTAAAAAATGTCTTTCATCAAAATGAGGAGCAGTTTCGAACGGCGGTGAAGGAGGCTCTCGGTGCGCAATCGTGGGAGGACGCGGCGCCAACAATCGACCATTTCTTTCTCATGAACGACGTCGAGCCATTCACGAAGGAAGCGATCCTTTTTACCAACCGGTTGCAGAATAGATTTGCGGAACAAACGAAAAGTGGATAACTCACGTTACGCCGGAATAAAAAATTTGCCACCAAGGCACTAAGACTCAAAGACTCCATAAAGACCCCTTACTGAGTTGGGGTGTTGAATAGCATTTTCGCATATCTTAGTGTCCTGGTGACTTTGTGGCAATACTTTTTGCTTTTTGCGCAACATCAGTTAATAATATTACAATCACAATTTGCTGCGGATTTGAAATTAGAATTTAGGGCCTAAGAACATTATGTTTATCGATTCGGCAAAAATATTTGTCCGATCCGGCAGCGGCGGCAACGGCATCATTCACTGGCGCCGGGAAAAATACGTACCGAAAGGGGGACCTGACGGCGGCAATGGAGGCAAGGGGGGCGATATCATTATCCGGGCGGAAAAGCAATTAACGACATTGCTCGATTTCCGGTATAAGAGGCGATACATCGCGCAAAATGGGAATGCTGGAGAAGGTTCGAACAAAGAAGGACGCTCTGCGGAAAACATATTGATAAAAGTACCGTGCGGGACGATCGTGAAGAATGCTCTGTCCGGGGAAGTGCTCGTCGACCTTGTAAAGCACGGGACCGAAGTAATTGTCGCAAAGGGGGGCCGCGGCGGCAAAGGGAATTCTGAATTTGCCACATCGACAAACCAGGCGCCCCGGATTTGTACGCCGGGTGAGGAAGGAAAAGACTTTAACCTGGAATTGGAATTGAAGCTGCTTGCCGATATCGGCCTCGTAGGCTTTCCAAACGCGGGCAAGTCTACGCTGATCTCAAAAATATCCGCCGCAAAACCGAAGATTGCCGACTATCCGTTTACAACGCTCGTGCCGAACCTCGGGATGGTATATTTCCAGGAGGGAAAAAGTTTTGTCGTCGCCGATATCCCAGGATTAATTGCGGGAGCGCACGAAGGAAGAGGTCTCGGAATTCAATTCTTGCGGCATATCGAGCGAACGAAAGTACTTGTGTATCTGATCGAATGCACAAGCGACGATCTCAAGAATGATTTCGCAACACTGGCGAATGAACTGAAGGCCTTCAACAAGGATCTTCCGAAAAAACCGACGATTGTGGCGGTGACCAAACTCGATATAGCAGACGAAGCTCTCCGTAAGGCGATCAAGAAGGTGAAATTTGGGAGGGGAATTTCTACGCATCTTATTTCCGCTGTCACGGGCGAAGGGCTTAATGACCTCGTCACGTCCATGTGGAAGGCATTGGAGAAGAAAAAGGAATCGCGAAAAGCAGACCCTGAGAAGCGTTCTACGGTGTATTTTGGAATCCCCCTAACCCCCTTTTGAAGGGGGATTCAAAGGGGTGGCGTCTTCGTTGCCTGTTAAATATGGCACAATTGCGGTTCCCTTTTCCCTGAATTATAATGTGTCCGCATTTCCATTCCCCCTTGAAAAGGGGGATTCAAAGGAGTGGCGTCTTCGTTGCCTGTTAAATATGGCACAATTGCGGTTCCCTTTTCCCTGAATTATAATGTGTCCGCATTTTTATTCC
>JAGVPT010000118.1 GCA_020052095.1 Bacteroidota bacterium
CAAGGTCGGAACAAGTTTTTGCATGAGCCGTTCGTCACATTTAGTATTGTGCTTGCGTAGCTCAGTTGGTAGAGCACTTCCTTGGTAAGGAAGAGGTCACCGGTTCAATCCCGGTCGCAAGCTCTGAATGAAAATATCGTCCCGTCTCTATCGGGATCGCAAACTCGAGGCACGAAGAAAATAATTACGGTACGGAGTTTACAGTGAGAGACATCATAACATTAGAATGCACCGTTTGTAAGAATAGGAATTATTCTACAACGAAGAACAAGAAGAAGCAAACCGGACGCGTTGAGTACAAGAAGTACTGTCGCTTCTGTGCCAAGCATACCCAGCATAAAGAGACGAAGTAATTTCTGAATTCTCCTACGTGTGTAGCTCAATTGGTAGAGTAGCGGTCTCCAAAACCGTTGGTTGGGGGTTCGAGTCCCTCCACACGTGCGAAGGCTGTTCAGACCCATTGCACATTTTTATGAGAGCTTGACTAATGAAAGATAAAATAATCGCGTTCTTTGCGGATGTTTACAAAGAGATGAGTAAAGTGACGTGGCCCAAAAGAGACGAACTGCAGGATTCGACCGTCCTCGTGCTGGTGGTATGTCTCATCATTGCGGCGTTCGTCTATTTTGTTGACACAATTGTGAGCCAGGCGCTCAAAGGAATCTTCTAAACTCTATGATAGAAACAGCGGTGGATAAAAAATGGTATGTCGTCCGAACGTATTCGGGACATGAGAACAAGGTGAAAGCATACCTCGAAAGCGAAGTCACACGCGCAGGCATGCAGGAAAAAATCTCCAACGTTCTCGTTCCATCGGAAAAAGTCTTCGAAGTGAAGGACGGAAAAAAGAAGAGCAAAACGAAGAACTTTTTTCCAGGATATATTCTTATCGAAGCTGTTCTCGATGAGAAGACGAAGTACGTTATTCTCAATACACCATCTGTTATGAGCTTTGTCGGCTCGAAAGAAAAACCGGTGCCCCTGCAACCAGACGAGGTCAGACGGCTCATCGGCAAGATCGAACAAAAGGGTGACGTTGAGCAAATCGAGGTTCCATTCCATATCGGCGAACCGGTCAAAGTAATTAGCGGCCCGTTCAATAATTTTTCGGGTTTTGTGCAAGAAGTGAACGAAGAGAAGATGAAATTGAAGGTCATGGTCAGCATTTTCGGACGGAAAACGCCCGTCGAGCTTGACTTCAGCCAAGTTGAGATAGAGAAGTAGCATTTTAACCAATTTTTGAGAGAACGTTTCGTATGGCAAAGAAAATCGTAGGTTTCGTGAAGCTGCAAATTCCGGCTGGACAGGCAAACCCTGCGCCCCCCGTCGGTCCCGCACTCGGTCAAAAGGGAGTCAACATAATGGAGTTTTGCAAGCAATTTAACGCAAGAACTCAGGAGAAGATGGGACTCATCATTCCGGTAATCATCACGGTATACTCCGATAAATCGTTCACGTTCATTACCAAGACTCCACCGGCGGCAGTGTTGTTAATCAAGGCCGCAAAAGTGGAAAAAGGTTCTGGTGAGCCCAATCGCTTGAAAGTCGGAAAAGTCACCCGTGCACAAGTTAAGGAAATTGCGGAAATGAAAATGCCCGACCTCAATGCTGCTAGTCTTGCAGCCGCGATGAGCATGGTCGAAGGCACAGCAAAGAGTCTCGGCATTACTGTAGAAGGCTAAATTATTCACGTGGGAGTCGCGCCGCAGGCGGACGTTTGCACCACTATATAGAGGATAGGTCATGAAACCAGGAAAACGTTCTAAAACCGCGTTAACCAAAGTCGACAAGAAGAAGTTCTATACTATAGAAGATGCAGTAGCGCTCGTAAAAGAAACAGCAACGGCGAAATTTAACGAATCAGTCGACATCGCGGTGCGTTTGGGCGTCGATCCGAAAAAAGCAGATCAGGCAGTCCGCGGAACAGTTTCACTCCCGCACGGTATCGGTAAAGAAGTGCGTGTGCTCGTGATGGCGAAGCCTCCGAAGGATGCCGACGCGAAGGCTGCAGGCGCTGACTACGCCGGGTTGCAGGAGTACGTGGAAAAGATTCAGGGTGGATGGGCTGACATTGATGTCATTATCGCAACGCCGGATGTGATGGTGGAGGTAGGAAAGCTCGGAAAAATTCTTGGTCCGCGCGGACTCATGCCGAATCCGAAAAGCGGAACCGTAACGGCAGATGTCGCGACGGCCGTGAAAGAAGTGAAAGCGGGGAAGATAGAATTTCGTGTTGACAAGGCCGGCGTAGTCCATGCACAAGTCGGCAAAGCAAATTTTGAAAAAGAGAAGCTGGTTGAAAATGTCAAAGCGTTTCTTGTGACGATCGGCCGGCTGAAGCCTGCGACGGCAAAGGGACAGTACGTGAAGAGCATTGCAGTTTCTTCAACGATGGGCCCGGGCATTCATATCGACCGCGGCGTGGTTCAGGGATAACCATTGGCACGAAGAGAAATTCTTACTAGAGAAAATCACGCACTCACTTAATTCATTCTTTTGCAAGTGATGCCTTCAGCACATCGAGGGGCTTCTCATCGCTTACAGCAGAAACAACGAAATAACGAACAATGAAAAAGTCAGAGAAAGAACAGATTGTCGCCGATGTGCGGGAAAAAATCTCCCGTGCCAAGGGTATGTTCTTCACCGATTACAGCGGCATTACCGTGGAGCAAGCGACGGAGCTTCGTCGCGAGTTTCGCAAATCGGGCATCGACTACAAAGTCGTGAAGAATACGCTCGCTCGGAAGGCACTTGAAAGCGTAACGGGATACGACGGGGTTTACAAAAGCCTCGCGGGTCCGACCGGTATCGCTTTCAGCTACGATGATCCTGTGACGCCGGCGAAAATCATTAAAAAGTTCCATGATAAAAACGAAAAGCTCTCCTGCAAAGTATGCGTGATCGACAAACAGGTCTTCGACGGTGCAAAGCTCGATGAACTGTCGAAACTTCCGTCGCGTGCAGAAATTGTGGCGAGCATTCTAGGGAGCATCCAGGCTCCGATCAGCGGCATCGTCGGTTCCATTAATGCCGTGTTCAGGGACCTCGTAGGCGTGATCGATGCAATCGAGAAGAAAAAAGCAGCATAGCTTTCTGTTCAATGAATGTGAAATCAAATTTATCAAAAGGAGAAAGAACCAATGTCAGCAGTAGCAGAATTAGTAGAAAAAATCGAGAAGCTCACCCTGCTTGAAGCAGCGGAATTGAAGAAAGCCCTTGAAGAAAAATTCGGCGTCACCGCAGCGGCCCCGATGATGATGGCGGGACCGGCAGCAGCGGCAGCAGCTCCTGCGGCCGAAGTACAAACTGAGTTTACGGTTCTCCTCAAAGAAGCCGGTGGTCAGAAAATCAATGTGATCAAAGTCGTCCGCGCAGCGACAGGTCTTGGCTTGAAAGAAGCAAAAGACCTTGTTGATAGCGCACCGAAAAGCGTCAAGGAAGGCTTGAATAAGGACGATGCGGAAAAGTTGAAGAAGGAACTGGAAGACGCGGGCGCAAAAGTAGAACTGAAGTAATTGCGCTGGTCCTTGCCTGTGAGTCCTTTTTCGAACTTTTTCTGAAGGGTTCATGCTACGTTGTACTCTAAATTGTCTTTCCTAGTATGATGAACAAGCCGATGGCGCCTGCCTGCGGGCAGAACGCGCTATCGGCTTGTGTAGTCTATTCACTGTTGAACGGAGCAGAAGGCGTAACGGAAGAAAAGCCCAGTGATTGTGCATCGAGCAAAACCAATACGAGAGTCGTTCCACTCGATGAACAAGAGACGCTTTTCCTTCCTCGTGGCTCACGATAGCATCAGAATATTGTTTAACAATTAATGGGTCACACGACCCGAAGGAGCGGTTGCATTGAAAAGCCAATCCAATGGATCCATCGGCCAAGAAGGCGGCCGGTTTTCGTTCGCAAAGATCCCCACAGTCGTTGAATACCCCGACCTGCTGAATGTCCAAATGGAGTCGTTCGAGCATTTCCTGCAAGAACGCGTTCCGCCGCACAAGCGGAAGACCAAAGGCCTGCAGCAAGTGTTCATCATGAACTTTCCGATCATGGATACTCGCGAGAATTATCTTCTCGAGTTCGTCGAGTACTTTGTTGAAAAGCCGAAATATTCAATGCGCGAATGTCAGGAGCGGGGATTGACGTACGCAGTACCGCTGAAGGCGAAGCTGCGCCTTTCCACCAAAGCGGAGAACGGAAAAGATTTTTCCGATACGATTGAAGAGGTTGTCTATCTCGGGAACCTGCCGTACATGACCGATCGGGGAACGTTTATTATAAACGGCGCAGAACGTGTCATCGTCAGCCAGTTGCACCGTTCGCCAGGTGTCTTCTTCGGTGAGTCAGTGCATCCGAACGGCACACCGATATTTTCTGCCCGCATTATCCCGTTCCGCGGTTCATGGGTCGAGTTCACCACCGATATCAATAATGTGATGTACGCATACATCGACCGGAAGAAGAAATTTCCGGTGACCACGCTGCTTCGCGCACTCGGGTATTCTTCCGATGACGAGATCCTCGAACTCTTCAGCCTCGTGGAAGAAGTGAAGCTTGTGGATATCGATCTGAAAGATTATCTCGGTCGCATCATTTGCGGCGACGTTGTCGATCGAAAAACCGGCGAGATCATCATCAACAAGGATGCAACGCTGAGTGATGAGATGATCAAGAAGATTAGAAAGGCGGAAGTGAAAAAGATCCGCTTCTTGAAGTCTGAGGAAACGGCGGAGCGCTCCGTTATCGCAAACACAATTCAGAAAGACAGCGTCCATAGCGAGGAAGACGCGCTCGAAGCAATTTACCGGCAACTTCGCTCGGGCGATGCGCCTGATCTCGACACCGCGAAGAATCTCATCGACAAGTTGTTCTTCAATCCGAAGAGATACGATCTCGGCGACGTCGGCCGGCATCGTCTCAACTCGAAATTGAAATTGGACATCTCGGCAGCGACGACGACGTTGACGAAGACCGACATCATCGCCATCATTAAATATTTGCTTGATTTGCAGCAAGGCAAGACATCGGTCGATGATATCGATCATCTTGGCAATCGCCGCGTGCGGACAGTCGGGGAACAAATTGCTGCGCAATTCAACGTGGGTCTGTCAAGAATGTGCCGCACGGTGCGCGAGCGCATGAACATCCGCGACCAGGAAGCTTTCACGCCTGCTGACCTCGTGAATGCGCGAACGATTACGAGCGTCATCAATGCGTTCTTCGGGACGAACCAGCTTTCCCAATACATGGATCAAACGAATCCGTTGGCCGAGCTGACAAACAAGCGCCGCATGTCGGCGCTCGGACCGGGTGGCTTAACGCGCGAACGAGCTGGCTTTGAAGTTCGCGACGTTCATTACACGCACTACGGCCGCCTGTGTCCGATCGAAACGCCGGAAGGCCCAAACATAGGATTGATCTCTTCGCTCTGCATGCACGCCCGCGTGAACGAATTCGGATTTATCGAGACACCCTACCGTCCTGTGCGTAAAGGAAAAGTTTCCGATACGGAAATTGAATTTCTGAACGCCGAACAGGAAGACGAATACATCATCGCGCAGGCAAATGTGCCGCTCGATGAGCGAAACCGATTCAAGACCGACCGCGTGACTTCGCGACATCGCGGTGATTTTGTTGTGCATCCGCCCGACGACATTCAGTACATGGATGTGGCACCGACGCAAATTGTCAGTGCGGCAGCGGCACTTATACCGTTTCTCGAACACGATGATGCGAACCGCGCCCTGATGGGATCGAACATGCAGCGGCAGTCTGTTCCGTTGCTTCGCCCGCATGCGCCCATTGTTGGAACAGGGCTTGAGGAAATGGTCGCGCGCGATTCCCGCACGTGCATCATTGCCGAACGCGCAGGTGTTGTTGAAAACGTTTCCGGCGACAGGATCATCGTCGTGTACGATATCGACGAAACGAACACCGAAGCCCTCGTCAGTTTTGAGGACAAGCGGCGTGTTGAATATCAGCTGACGAAGTTCTTCCGCACGAACCAGGATACCTGTATTAATCAAAAAGCGATCGTGGTGCCCGGACAGCGCTTCAAAAAAAGTGAGGTTCTCGCTGACGGTTGTGCGACCGACCACGGCGAGTTGGCGCTCGGTCGAAACGTTCTCGTCGCGTTCATGCCGTGGCGCGGTTACAACTTCGAAGACGCCATCATCATGAATGAGCGTATCGTCTCCGAAGACGTTTACACCTCGATTCATATAGAGGAGTTTGAGCTGCAGGTGCGCGACACAAAGCGCGGTGAAGAAGAATTAACGCGTGAAATTCCCAATGTGAGCGAAGAAGCGACCAAAGATCTGGACGAAAACGGAATTATTCGCATCGGCGCGGAGGTGAAAGAGGGCGACATCCTTATCGGAAAAATCACGCCGAAAGGTGAGACCGATCCCACGCCGGAAGAGAAACTGTTGAAAGCCATCTTCGGCGAAAAAGCGGGCGATGTGAAGGATGCGTCGTTGAAAGCTCCTCCGGGAATGAAAGGCATCGTCATTGAAACGAAGCTCTTCAGCCGGAAGAAAAAAGACGCAGAGACGAAAAAAGAGGACAAGAAGCACCTGGATGTGATTGAGAAGCAGCGGCGCAAGGATATCAAGGATCACTACGAAAAATTGGGGCGGAAGCTTGACCTTCTCCTCAATGAGGAGAAATCAATCGGTGTGCGCGACACCGCCGGAAACGTGGTGTTCCGCAGCGGCACACAATTCAAAGAAGGGACGTTCTCGACGTACGACAATCTTGAGAAGCTTGACTTTTCGCAAGACTGGGTCGACGAGAAGCGGAAAAATAATTTACTCATCCGTATTTTTGATAACTACTTCGATGCGCTCAACCATATCGAGGAAGCGTACAAGCATGAGAAGAACAAGATCATGCTCGGCGACGAACTGCCCCCAGGCATTGTTCAACTCGCAAAAGTGTACGTTGCGAAAAAGCGCAAGCTCTCTGTCGGCGATAAAATGGCCGGACGACATGGTAACAAGGGCGTTGTTGCGGCAATTGTTCCCCGGGAGGATATGCCCTTCATGCCCGATGGGACACCTGTCGACATCGTTCTCAATCCGCTTGGCGTTCCTTCGCGCATGAATCTTGGACAGTTGTTCGAGACAGCGCTTGGATGGGCGGGGAAGGCACTCGGAGTGAAGTTCGCAACGCCGATTTTCGACGGCGCAAGCTGGGAGGATGTTCAGGATCAGTTGAAGAAAGCGAGCCTGCACCAGGAATCACGCAGCATCATGCACGACGGACGGACGGGAGAACGCTTCGACCAGGAGGTAACTGTCGGCTACATTTACATGATGAAGCTCTCGCATCTCGTGGACGATAAGATTCACGCTCGCTCCATCGGACCGTACTCGCTCATCACACAACAACCGCTCGGCGGAAAAGCGCAGTTCGGCGGTCAGCGATTCGGAGAAATGGAAGTGTGGGCGCTGCAAGGATATGGCGCCGCACATGTGTTGCAGGAAATCCTCACAGTGAAATCCGACGACGTTGTTGGACGGGCGAAAGTCTATGAAGCAATCGTCAAGGGAGACAATTTGCCCGATTCGAACATTCCGGAATCGTTCAACGTGTTGATCCGCGAGCTGCAGGGATTGGGACTCGAAATGAAGATCGAGTAAACGAAAAAGATGCCGGACGAGCCGAGCGCTACGGTAGCGATGCCGCCGTTAGAAACTTCATTATTGGAGATTGGCGTATGCCTTACACACCACACGATACAAACGTTAAGCGTAATTTTACAAAGATCACCATCAGCCTCGCATCATCGGACGCAATATTACAGCGTTCGTACGGCGAAGTAACGAAGCCCGAAACGATCAACTACCGATCGTTCCGTCCTGAAAAAGATGGATTGTTCTGCGAGAAAATTTTCGGACCTGTGCGCGATTGGGAATGCCATTGCGGAAAATACAAACGCATTCGGTATAAAGGAATCATCTGCGATCGCTGCGGCGTCGAAGTAACACAGAAGAGCGTGCGCCGCGAGCGTATGGGACACATCAGTCTTGCTGTGCCCATCGTTCATATCTGGCACTTCCGCTCGCTGCCGAGCAAAATCGGCTATGTGCTGGGGGTGAGCAACAAGGACCTCGAGCGCATTATCTATTATGAGAGCTATGTGGTCGTCAATCCCGGGACGACAGGGCTGCAGAAACAAGACTTGATCACCGAAGATCAGTATTTCGAAATCCTTTCATCACTTCCCGAAAAAAATCAAGACCTGGAAGATGATGATCCCAAGAAGTTCATTGCAAAAATCGGTGGCGAGGCAGTCCGCGATTTGTTGAAGCGCGTGGAAATTGAGCCGCTGTCCGCTGAACTTCGGATGCAGGTGAAGGAAGAAACCTCCGCTCAAAAGAAGACGGAAGCGTTGAAACGGCTCCGCGTAATTGAAGCGTTCCGCGAACGCGAAGGCGGTCCGCCCAACAAGCCGGATTGGATGGTCTTAAATGTTATCCCCGTGATACCGCCGGAACTTCGTCCTCTTGTTCCCCTCGAGGGCGGACGGTTCGCGACATCGGACTTGAACGATTTGTATCGCCGTGTTATCATCCGCAATAACCGTTTGAAGCGATTGATCGACATTAAAGCGCCGGAGGTTATCCTCCGTAACGAAAAGCGGATGTTGCAGGAAGCGGTGGACTCGCTCTTCGACAATTCGCGGCGTGTGAACGCCGTTCGCAGCGACAACAACCGCGCGCTGAAATCTCTCTCCGATATGCTGAAAGGAAAGCAGGGACGCTTCCGTCAGAATCTTCTCGGCAAGCGCGTTGATTATTCCGGGCGCTCCGTTATCGTTGTCGGTCCGGAATTGCAGCTGCACCAGTGCGGTCTTCCCAAAGACATGGCAGTGGAATTGTTCAAACCGTTCATCATCCGCAAACTCATCGAGCGCGGAATGGCGAAGACGGTGAAAAGCGCAAAGAAAATGGTCGACCGAAAAGGTCAGGAGATCTGGGAAATTCTCGAGCATATCATCGATGGGCATCCGGTGCTTCTGAACCGCGCTCCGACGCTGCATCGGCTCGGCATCCAGGCATTCCAGCCAGTGCTTGTTGAAGGAAAAGCACTTCGCATCCACCCGATGGTCTGCACGGCATTTAACGCAGATTTCGATGGCGACCAGATGGCGGTGCACGTGCCGCTGTCATACGATGCGCAATTGGAAGCCCGTGTTCTCATGCTGTCAAGTCATAATATTTTGTCGCCCGCCAGCGGTGCGCCGATCGTGACGCCGACACAAGACCAAGTTCTCGGATGCTACTACCTCACCAAGTCCAGAGCCGGCGATGTTGGAGAAGGGAAAATTTTCTCTTCGCCCGCGGAAGTCATCATCGCGCACAACGAAGATAAAATTTCGCTCCACGCTCGTATCAAGGTTCGCATCGAGGGAAAACTTGTTGAGACGACAACGGGACGGGTAATCTTCAACGGAATTATCCCCAAGGATATCGGTTTTGTTAACGAACTTCTCAACAAGAAACGATTGGTGCAAATTATCGCGACGGCGTTTCGCAAGTGCGGCAACCTTCGCACGGCGCGGTTCCTCGATGAATTAAAGACCCTGGGTTTCGCGTACGCAACGAAGGGCGGATTATCTGTCAGCGTGGCCGATGTTGCCATTCCCAAAGAAAAAGAGGAGATGATTGGGAAATCGTTGAAGGATGTCGATGCTGTTGAAAAACAATATCAGAACGGTTTTATCACCAACGGCGAACGCTACAACAAGGTGATCGATATTTGGACGCGAACAACAAGCCGGGTGGCTGAAAAATTGTTCGATTCGCTGCAGCATTCGCGTGAGGGATTCAATTCGCTCTACATGATGATTGATTCCGGCGCGCGCGGTTCGAAGGAACAGGTGCGTCAGCTTGCGGGCATGCGCGGATTAATGGCGAAGCCGCAGAAATCTCTCTCCGGCGCAACCGGCGAGTTGATCGAAAATCCGATCATCGCGAACTTCCGCGAAGGACTTTCGATTCTCGAATATTTTATTTCGACACACGGTGCGCGCAAGGGTCTTGCCGACACCGCGTTGAAAACCGCCGATGCTGGATATCTGACCCGCCGGCTCGTCGACGTTGCCCAGGATGCCATCGTATCTATGGAGGATTGCGGTGCGATCCGGGGCGTGTTGACCAGCGCTTTGAAAGAAGGCGAAGACGTAAAAGAACCGCTGGCGGAGAGAATTCTCGGCAGGGTGACGGTACATGATGTCGTTGATCCCCTTGCACAGAAAGTTATTATCAAGGCCGGCCATATTATCGATGAGGATATTGCAACGGCAATCTCGGAAACGTCGATTGAACAAGTCGAGATTCGCTCGGTGCTGACGTGCGAAGCGAAACGCGGAGTCTGTGCAAAATGTTATGGCCGAAACCTTACAACGGCGAAACTTGTCGAGGTCGGCGAGACCGTGGGAACAGTGGCCGCGCAATCAATCGGTGAGCCGGGAACGCAATTGACGCTTCGAACCTTCCACACCGGGGGTACGGCAAGCTTGATCGCGGCTCAGTCGCAGATCGTCTCAAAGTTCGATGGACATATCAAGTATGATGGTCTGAAATCGATTACAGTGAAAACCGAAGAAGGTTCGAAAATACTTTCTCTCGGCCGAAGCGGGGTTGTGAACGTTCTCGACGATGACAATCGCATTCTGACGAAATACGATATTCCGTATGGTGCAGTCCTTCAGATGAAAAACGGCTCGCCGATCGGAAAAGGCGATCTGATTTATGAGTGGGATCCCTACAATGCGGTCATCATCTCTGAGCATGCGGGTGTCGTGAAATATCAAGACCTGAAAGAAGACGCGACGTACCGCGAAGAGCCCGATGAGCAGACCGGGCATATTCAAAAGGTCGTCATTGATTCCCGTGACCGAACAATGAGTCCTTCCATCTTGGTGACGAATAAGAGCGGGTCGAAAATTGCAAACTATATTATTCCGACTCGCGCTCACATGATGGTCGATGATGGAGAAGAAATCAGCGCGGGCACCGTGTTGGTGAAAATTCCGCGAGACAGCGGAAAGACCCGCGACATCACAGGCGGTTTGCCGAGGGTGACGGAACTGTTTGAGGCTCGTTCCCCCGCGGATCCGGCAATCGTCGGAGAGATCGACGGCGTGGTTCGCTTCGGCGGACAAAAACGCGGATCGCGCGAAGTGATCGTTGAGAGCCACGATAAGCAGGACAGCAAAACGTATCTCATTCCGCATGGCAAGCACGTTCTTGTTCAGGAAAACGATGTCATCCGTGCAGGCGAACGGATCTCCGACGGCGCGATTGATCCGCACGACATCTTGCGCATCAAGGGAACCGGCGCAGTGCAGGAGTATCTTGTCAATGAGATTCAAGAAGTGTACCGGATGCAGGGCGTGAAAATCAACGACAAGCACATCGAAGTGATCGTGCGTCAAATGATGCAAAAAGTCCGCATCTCAGATTCAGGCGATACGCGTTTCCTTGAAGGCGATTATGTTGACAAAATGAAATTCTCCGAAGAAAATGCCCTGCTGCACGGCACGATCTATATCGAGAGCAAAGGTGATACAAAGTTCAAGAATATGACTGTCGCGGAAAAGAAGAAAGTGAAAGAGGCGAATACTGAATTAAGGAAGAAAGGGAAGAAGGTCGCTGAATTCAGGGACTCGGAGCCGGCGATGTCCGAACCGATTCTTCTCGGTATTACTGCGGCTTCTCTTTCGACGGACAGCTTTATTGCTGCGGCAGCATTCCAGGAGACCACGAAAGTTCTCACCGATGCCGCGATTGAAGGAAAGGTCGACTATCTGCTTGGTCTGAAAGAAAATGTCATCATGGGCCACCTGATTCCTGCCGGGACGGGTCTGAAAAAATTCAGAGATGTTCTTGTCTCCTCGAAAGAAGAGTCCAAAGGCGAGGAAAAGATAGCAGTGCCAGTGGAATCGGGGGAGACTGAAGAAGAAGTTGTCGTAGTAAAGAAAACTCGCAAGCGAACTAAGACGGTCGCGTAAGGATGCTCGTGCGCACCGGGCGGGAGGAATATTGGGCTCATCTAAATTATCTGCCAAATAATCTTGACTTGGAATGAGCTTTTTGTTATATTATTAAGCTAAATTTTTTGGGAAGCCAAAGATCTTTAATCTGGAGCCGCGATTTGCCCACGATAAATCAGTTAGTTCGATCAGGCCGTAAGAGAATACTTTTCAAGAGCAAGGCACCGGCTCTTGATGGAAATCCGCAAAAGCGCGGCGTTTGCACGCGCGTGTATACTACGACACCGAAAAAGCCCAACTCGGCATTGCGGAAAGTTGCCCGCGTACGGTTAACCAACGGCATTGAAGTTACGGCATATATTCCGGGCGAAGGACATAATCTGCAGGAACACTCTATAGTAATGATCCGGGGCGGCAGGGTGAAGGATCTGCCCGGCGTGAGATATCATATTATTCGCGGGACACTCGATACTGCCGGAGTGAATGAACGAAAACAAGGACGCTCAAAGTACGGCGCAAAACGCCCAAAGTAATTACCTTATGAGAAAAAAAAGAGCTGAAAAAAGACCTGTATTGACCGATCCAAAATTCAATGATCCATTGGTGACTCGGTTCATTAATAACATCATGAAGCAGGGTAAAAAGAATGTTGCCCAATCGATTTTTTACGATGCTCTTGAAGTAATAGGTGAGCGAACCAAGTCCAACGCTATCGATGTCTTCAAAAAAGCTGTAAACAATGTTGCCCCCGTTATCGAAGTAAGAGCTCGACGTGTTGGCGGGGCGACCTACCAAGTGCCTACAGAAGTTCGTCCCGAACGGCGAACCGCTCTTGCAATCCGCTGGCTTATCAACTACTCGAAAGAACGTTCGGATAAAGCAATGTCGTTAAAGCTTGCTTCAGAGTTTATGGCGGCCGCGAACGGCGAAGGAAATGCCGTTAAGAAAAAGGAAGATACGCACCGCATGGCTGAAGCGAATAAAGCTTTCGCGCATTTCAAGTGGTAAGAATATAATAATTTGTTTCAGTTTTTGAAGTCTAACCCTGGCTTTGAATTACTGTCTGCGTTTCATGGTGTTGGAGAATTATGCCTAGAAAATATTCGCTCGAGCGAACTCGGAACATAGGGATTATGGCGCACATCGATGCGGGCAAAACCACAACGACGGAGCGCATCCTGTACTATACGGGAGTTCTACATCGCATGGGTGAAGTGCATGATGGCGCAGCGACGATGGATTGGATGGAGCAGGAAAAAGAGCGAGGCATCACTATTACTTCGGCCGCAACCACCTGTTTCTGGAGAGATCATCAGGTCAATATTATAGACACACCGGGCCATGTCGATTTCACCATAGAAGTTGAACGCTCTTTGCGCGTGCTGGACGGAGCAATTGCACTGTTTTGTTCCGTAGGAGGTGTTGAGCCGCAGTCTGAAACGGTGTGGCGGCAGGCCGACAAGTACGGCGTGCCTCGTATTGCGTTTGTGAACAAGATGGATCGCGTCGGTGCAGATTTTCTCGGCGCCGTGCAAATGATGAAAGACCGCCTCCATGCAAATGCCGTTCCCGTACAATTGCCGGTCGGCGAAGGGGATATCTTCAGCGGTATTATCGATTTGATTACGATGAAGGCGCGGATATTCCACGAAGAGTCCAGCGGCGCGACATGGGACGATTTCGAAGTACCACACGACCTCCAGAAGCTAGCGGCCGAATATAGGATAAAAATGTTGGAAGCTGTCTCCGATGAGGATGATACGCTTCTTGAAAAGTACCTCGAAGGAAAAGAAATTACGCCGGCAGAAATAACATCGGTATTACGCCGTGCGTGTCTGAAGGCGAGCATTGTGCCGGTGTTGTGCGGTTCGTCGTTCAAGAACAAGGGCGTGCAGATGTTGCTTGATGCCGTCGTCGATTTTCTTCCCTCACCGATGGATGTCAACAACGGAGAAATTTCAGGCCATCATCCGAATATGCGAGATACCATTGTTCGAAAGGTGAACGATAACGAAAATTTTACGGCGCTGGCATTCAAGATCATGACCGATCCATTTGTTGGACGGCTGACCTACTTCCGCATTTATACAGGAAGCATCAAGGCGGGCTCGTATCTTTACAACTCGGTGAGCGAAAAGAAAGAACGCCTCGGTCGCGTGCTTCGAATGCACGCCAATCATCGCGAAGATGTGGACGAAGGATTTTCCGGTGATATTCTCGCGGCGATTGGATTCAAGGGCACGCGCACCGGTGACACGCTGTGCGATGAAGATGATCCGATTATCCTGGAGAAGATGATTTTTCCGGAGCCGGTCATCCACCAGGCGATCGAACCGAAGACGAAGGCCGATCAGGAGAAAATGGGGGAGGCGATGCAGAAGCTTTCGGAGGAAGACCCCACATTCCGCATTTCGACGAACGAGGAAACGGGCCAAACGATCATCGGAGGAATGGGCGAGCTTCATCTCGAGATCATTGTCGACCGTATGAAGCGCGAATTCAAAGTAGAAGCAAACGTCGGCCGTCCGCAAGTGGCTTATAAAGAGACAATCCGCAAGAAAGTGCAGGCGGAAGGGAAATTTATCCGCCAATCCGGCGGTAAAGGGCAGTTCGGCCACGTGTGGATCGAAATCGAGCCAAACGAAAAAGGCAAAGGCTACGAATTCGAGGATGCGATTGTCGGCGGTGCTATTCCCCGCGAATTTATTAAGCCGGTCTCCGTGGGAATTATCGAGGCGATGAAGAACGGTATTCTCGATGGGTATCCGGTTGAAGATGTGAAAGTGAAATTGTTCGATGGTTCATTTCATGACGTTGACTCGTCTGAGATGGCATTCAAGATTGCCGGCTCGATAGCGTTCCAGGCGGCGGCAAAGAAAGCAAGCCCTGCGATCCTCGAACCGATCATGGCGGTTGAAGTCGTAACGCCGGAGGAATATCTCGGCGAGGTTATGGGCGATTTGAATTCGCGGCGAGGAAAAATAGAAGGTATTACGCCCCGCAAAGACGCGCAAGTCGTCAAAGCGATGGTGCCGCTGTCGGAGATGTTCGGCTACGCGACGCAAATGCGCTCAATGACGCAGGGGCGCGCACTCTATACAATGCAATTCTCGCACTACGATGAAACGCCGAAGTCGATTTCTGAACAGATTATCGAAAAGGTTAAAGGCAAAGAAGCCGTTAATGCGTAATTAGTGATTGTGACTAACATCTACTTGTTCCCAATTAAGTAAGGAGACATCCTCATGGCAAAAGAAAAATTTGACCGCAGCAAGCCGCACGTAAACGTCGGAACAATTGGCCACGTTGACCACGGCAAGACAACATTGACCGCCGCCATCACGATGGTTCTGGCGAAGAAGGGATTGTCCGCTGTCCGCACATTCGACAGCATCGACAATGCGCCGGAAGAGAAGGCACGCGGAATTACCATTGCAACCGCGCACGTGGAGTACTCGACCGATAAGCGTCACTACGCGCACGTTGACTGTCCGGGCCATGCCGACTATGTGAAGAACATGATCACCGGCGCAGCACAAATGGACGGGGCGATTGTCGTTGTTGCCGGAACGGATGGCCCTATGCCGCAGACACGTGAGCACATTCTTCTTGCACGTCAAGTGGGTGTTCCCCGCATCGTTGTGTTTCTGAATAAGGTTGATGCGGTCGACGATCCTGAACTGCTCGATCTGGTTGAGATGGAAATGCGAGATCTGTTGAAGTTCTATGAGTTCCCCGGCGACGAAATTCCGATCATCCGCGGTTCCGCGTTGAAAGCGATGGAAGCCGCTGTGAAGCCGGATACAAAGCTGGACGATCCTGCATTCAAGTGTATTATGGATCTAATGAACGCAATCGATACGTACATTCCGGTCCCGCAGCGTGATTCTGACAAGCCGTTCCTGATGCCTATTGAGGACGTCTTTTCGATCACCGGTCGCGGCACAGTCGGTACGGGTCGTGTCGATCGTGGTCGTGCAAAGGTTGGAGACGAAGTGGAAGTTATCGGTCTCGGCCAGCATAAGAAAACAGTTATCACCGGCGCAGAAATGTTCCGGAAGGAACTTGATGAAGTCGTTGCCGGCGACAATGCCGGACTTTTGCTCCGCGGAATTGAAAAGGACGATCTCGAGCGTGGGATGGTTGTCGCAAAACCGGGCTCCATCACGCCACACAAGAAGTTCACCGCTCAGGTATACGTATTGAAGAAAGAGGAAGGCGGACGACACACTCCATTCTTGAACGGCTATCGCCCGCAGTTCTACTTCCGCACAACGGACGTGACCGGCGTCGTCACGCTTCCGCAGGGCGTTGAAATGGTTATGCCGGGCGACAACGTCGACAGCATGCAGATCGAACTTATCTCGACCATCGCGATGGAAGAGAAGCTCCGCTTCGCTATTCGCGAGGGCGGACGCACGGTGGGTTCCGGCGTTGTCACGAAGATCATCGAATAAGCATCATTTACTTAGTGAGAGCGTCCCGCTGGTGCGGGACGCTTCTCGTATGGAGTCTCAAGTGGCAGGTCAAAAAATTCGCATCAAGCTAAAATCGTACGATCATACTCTGATTGATAAATCCGCCGAGAAGATTATCAAGACGGTGAAATCAACCGGAGCGGTCGTGTCGGGTCCAATTCCACTGCCGACGAAGCGCACACTCTATACAGTGCTGCGCTCGCCGCACGTTGATAAGAAATCGCGCGAGCAGTTTGAAACCCGCGCGCACAAGCGCCTTATTGACATTCTTACATCCGGCACAAAAACCGTCGATGCGTTGATGAAGCTCGATCTTCCAGCGGGCGTTGATGTTGAAATAAAAGTGTAGCGCTCATCCGCGAGCGTCTCTCTCGAACAAGTAGTCAGCAGGCAAGAAAATCCCGGCTGACCGGTTTCTTAAAAGTGCAGATACCGAAGGAGTTTATAAAGTGAGCGGCATATTAGGAAAAAAAGTTGGCATGACAAGCATCTTCGATGAGAACGGAGTTTCGATTCCGTGTACTGTCATCGAAGCCGGTCCTTGTTTTGTTACGCAGATTCGAACGAAGGAAAAAGACGGCTACGAAGCAGTGCAGTTGGGCTTCGACGAAAAGCCTGACCGGCTCGTCAATAAACCCGCCAAGGGACATTTCGCCAAAGCAAACGTCAAGGCGTTGCGCCTGTTGCGGGAGTTCCGCGATTTTAAGGCGGCGGGCATCACAATCGGCAAAGAAGTGAAGGTCGACCTTTTTGCGAAAGGGGACAAAGTCTCCGTTACCGCGAAGTCGAAGGGAAAAGGATTTCAGGGCGTTGTCCGTCGGCACCACTTCTCGGGTGTTGGAATGACGACCCACGGGCAATCGGATCGCGTTCGTGCGCCGGGTTCCATCGGCTCCTCGTCCTATCCTTCGCGCGTGTTTAAGGGCATGCGCATGGCTGGACGAATGGGATTCAGGAATGTCACGGTAAAGAACTTGACGGTAGTGCAAGTAATCCTGGAATCGAATCTGATCCTCGTGAAAGGTTCGGTCCCGGGTGCAATCAATACGTACGTTGAGATAACGAAGTAACCTTCAAACGACGTTGCAGAAGAAAGTGCGAGAACAATGGAACTCAATGTGTTAAAGAAAGATGGTTCAAAATCGGGCGAGACGGTAACGTTGGCCCCGGAAATTTTTGAAGTAACGCCGAACGACCATGCAATTTACATGGCGGTACGTTCCTATATGGCGAACCAGCGCCAGGGAACGCATCAGACCAAAGAGCGCGGCGATGTTCGCGGCGGCGGCAAGAAGCCGTTTGCGCAAAAGAAAACCGGACGTGCGCGACAAGGTACAAGCCGATCGCCATTGTTGACGGGCGGCGGAACGGTGTTTGGTCCGCATCCGCATGACTACGTCGTGAAACTGCCGGCAAAGGTAAAGCGCCTCGCGCGCAAATCGGCGCTGGCCTACAAAGCAAAGGAAGCGAGCATCGTCGTTGTGGAAGACTTCAGCTTCGATGGACCGAAGACGAACGAAATGGCCGCCGTGCTCAAGGCATTACAGGTTACGTCGAAGAAGGTGTTGTTCCTCGTTTCAAAAAAAGACGACAACGTGTTGAAGTCCGGACGCAATATACCAAAGCTAAATGTTCTTGAAGCAGCCAAAGCTTCGACCTACGAAATTGTGGATAGCGCCGTGCTCGTGATGCAGAAAAGCGCGGTTAGTGTCCTTCAGAAAACGTTCTCCAATTAAAGCGAGTTGACCGATGAGTGTAATTTTGAAGCGTCCGATAATTACCGAGAAGATGACCGCCCTTGCCGTCAAGCGCCAATATGCATTTGAAGTCGATCTTAACGCCAACAAGATCGAAATCGCCCGGGCCATCGAAAAGAAATTCAACGTTACCGTGGAGAGCATTCGCACCATTCGCTCAAAAGGAAAACGCAAATCGCAGATGACAAAGCGGGGACGAATTCCCGGCAAACGGGCCGATTTCAAGAAAGCAATAGTCACGTTGAAGCAAGACCAAAAGATTGATTTCTTTGAAAATGTGTAATACGCACGAGCAACGGAAATAAACTTATGCCATTACGAAAATTAAAACCGACAACAGCAGCGACACGCTATTACTCTATCTCCACCTTCGAAGAAATTACGAAGACGAAGCCGGAGAAGTCGCTTCTCGGGCCCATGAAGAAATCAGGCGGACGCAACAGCTACGGACGTGTAACTTCGCGCCATCGCGGCGGCGGTCACAAGCGCCGGTACCGGATCATCGATTTCAAAAGGGACAAGCACGACATTCTTGCAAAGGTCACCGCGATTGAGTACGACCCGAATCGGGCCACTCGCATCGCCCTAGTGCAGTATGTCGACGGTGAGAAGCGTTACATCCTCGCGCCGGAAGGGTTGAAAGTGAACGACCAGATTGTTGCCGGGAACGAAGTGGAAATCAAGATCGGCAATGCGATGCCGCTGAAGGCAATTCCCGTCAACACGCAGATTCACAATATCGAAATGCGTGAAGGCAAAGGCGGACAAGTTGCACGGAGCGCCGGCAACTTCGCGACCGTACAAGCGAAAGAGGGGAACTTTGTCCTCCTCAAATTTCCGTCCGGAGAAATTCGTAATATCCGCAGCGGATGTTACGCAACAATCGGAATGCTCGGCAACCTCGATCACCAAAAAATCAGCGTTGGCAAGGCGGGACGTTCGCGCTGGCTCGGCATTCGTTCGCACGTGCGCGGTGTCGCGATGAACCCGGTTGATCACCCGATGGGCGGCGGCGAAGGTAAAACGTCCGGCGGCGGTCACCCGGTGAGTCCGTGGGGACAAAAATCCAAGGGATTGAAGACACGCAAAAAGAAAAAGTCGTCAAGCAAATACATTGTCAAACGTCGCAAGTAAAGAATAGGATCCTATGAGTCGATCGATTAAGAAGGGACCGTACATCGATCCCAAGCTGCAACAAAAGGTTGAAGCGTTGAACAAGAGCAACCGGAAGCAAGTGATCAAGACGTGGTGCCGCTCGTCAACCATCGCGCCGGATTTTGTCGGCCACACCTTCGCGGTGCACAACGGCAATAAGTTTATCCCGGTGTATATTCAGGAATCGATGGTCGGCCATAAGCTCGGCGAGTTTGCCCCGACGCGAATTTTCCGCGCACATCCCGGCTTGAAGACAGAAACAACGACAACGCCGTCTGAGTAATTATATCAGCGCACGCACAGATTTTGGAGTACGGTATGGAAGCTAAAGCAATTAATAGATATATCGGAACGTCGCCCCGCAAGATGCGGTTGGTGGTGGATTTGATTCGCGGCAAGTCGGTCGGCGAAGCGCTGAATATTCTTCATTTCTCGCCGAAACATGCATCGAAGACCGCAGAAAAAGTCTTACGCTCGGCCATTTCTAATCTTCAGAATAAGGATGAAGCCGGTCACGTCGACACAGATGATATCTACGTAAAAGAATGTTTCGTCGACAGCGGAGCATCGATGAAGCGAATTCTGCCCGCCCCCATGGGACGTGCATTCAGAATGTTGAAGCGCTCGAATCATGTCACGATCGTTGTGGCGCAGCGCGAAACGGAGAAAAAATAAGAACAATGCGACGAGTCAATGCTATGACAAACATTAAGCCAATCCGGTTTTAGGAGAAGACATTGGGACAAAAAACACATCCAATCGGTTTTCGTTTAGGCGTCATCAAGACGTGGGATTCAAATTGGTACGATGAAAAAGGATTCGCGGCAAAACTGAACGAAGATGTCATGATCCGAAATTACGTTCGCAACCGTTTGAAGAAGGCCGGCATCTCGCGGATTCAAATTGAGCGAACGCCAAAAAATGCGCGCATCACTATTCATACCTCACGTCCCGGCATTGTGATTGGCAAAAGCGGCAAAGAAATATCCCAACTCGAAGAAGAGCTTAAGAAAATTACGAACAAGGAAGTGAAAATTCTCATCAGCGAAATCAAACGGCCCGAACTGGATGCACAGCTCGTCGCGGAGAATATCGCCTCGCAGCTGGAAGGACGCGTTTCGTTCCGCCGCGCGATGAAGCAGGGGATTACTGCCGCAATGCGGATGGGCGCCGAAGGCGTTCGCGTGATGTGCAGTGGCAGGCTCGGCGGCGCAGAAATGGCGCGACGCGAGCAGTACAAAGAAGGACGCATCCCGCTTCATACGCTCCGGGCCGACATCGACTACGCCATTGCAACGGCGCAGACGATCTACGGCTTAATCGGCGTGAAAGTCTGGATCTGCAAGGGCGAAGTGCTCGGTAATGCAGCGCGGTAACGCAGACGCGGTTTTTGTTGGACAATTTGAAACTGGAGAGTACGTTTTATGTTAATGCCGAAGAGAGTTAAGTTCAGAAAAGCACAGCGCGGACGGATGCGGGGCAAAGCCACACGCGGCGCAACAATTGCGTTCGGCGATTTCGGCCTCAAAGCAATGGAGCCGGGATGGATTACCCAGAGACAAATTGAAGCATCGCGCGTTGCGCTGACGAGGATGATGAAACGCGAAGGAAAAGTGTGGATCAGAATTTTCCCGGACAAACCGGTAACAAAGAAGCCGGCAGAGACTCGCATGGGAAGCGGTAAGGGAAATCCGGAATTCTGGGTTGTCGTGATTAAGCCGGGGAGGGTGATGTTCGAAATCGGGGGAGTGAAAAAAGAAATGGCGAAAGAAGCGTTGACACTTGCGGCACACAAGCTTCCCATCAAAACAAAATTCGTCACGCGCATCGATTACGACGCACACTAAGAAAAGCGAACCACAACAATGAAGACATTCGAAATAAAAGACCTCTCCGACACCGAGTTGGAGAAGAGAATCGCAGACGAACGAGAATCGCTTGCCCATATGAAGTTCCAGCAGGCGACAAAACAAATCGAAAACACGGCAAAGCTGAAACTCATCCGCCGCGATATCGCGCGCATGATGACGGCATTAAATCAACGCAAGCGAAACGCTGCAACCGCCAAGCCATAATAGGGTATCGGAGATTGTCATACAATGGAAACTAGAACCACTCGACGAAAAACACGCGTAGGAAAAGTCGTCAGCACGAAGATGATGAAGAGCATTGTTGTCGCCATTGAGCGGCGCGTGCCTCATGCACTGTACAAAAAGTACTTTCGTCGAACCACAAAGCTGATGGCGCACGATGAAAAAGGCGAGGCAGGCCTCGGCGATATGGTACGCATTATGGAAACGCGTCCGCTCAGCAAAAATAAACGATGGCGGTTGGTGGAAGTAGTAACGAAAGCGAAGTAATCGATCCTTAGGAGTTCGTCATGATTCAGGAAGAAACGAATTTGGTAGTTGCAGACAATTCAGGCGCTAAAAAAGTGCGCTGCATTCGCGTCCTCGGCGGCCACGACAGACGATACGCAAGTGTCGGCGATCTTGTCGTCGTTTCCGTGAAGTCGGCAATACCCGGCGCCGGCGTCAAGAAGGGCGAAGTTTCCCGGGCTGTTGTCGTCCGCACGAAGAAGGAAGTCGGAAGAAAAGATGGTTCGTACATCCGCTTCGATGAGAATGCCGTCGTGCTCATCACACCGTTGAACGAGCCGCGCGGAACGCGAATTTTCGGTCCGGTCGCCCGCGAGCTGCGCGAAAAGCAATTCATGAAAATTGTTTCACTGGCACCAGAAGTCCTATAACGCTATCCGAGAGTAGAAGTCTATGCAAGTACGAAAAGATGATATGGTAGTTGTCAAAACCGGAAACAACGTCGGCAAGGAAGGCAAAGTGCTGAAGGTGTTCCCGGTTGCCGGCAGAGTGATCGTCGAAGGCGTGAACATCATCAAGCGGCATACTCGACCGTCGCAACGCAATCCCCAAGGCGGCGTCGTCCAGAAGGAAGCCTCTATTCACTCTTCCAACGTGATGGTGAAGTGCCCGAAATGTAACACGGCAACTCGTGTTGGGTACAAACATGTCACCGATTCCGGTTCGGGCAAGAAGAAAAGTATGCGAATTTGCCGAAACTGCGGCGAAATGTTTTAGGCGGTAAAGATTGATTTTTTCAACAAGGAACAGGTGCTATGCGAATAACATAGCGCACAATTAAAGGCGTAGAAAATGGGAAAAGAAAAGAAAACAGGTCAGAAGCAGGAAGCGAAGGAAGTAAAAGTATCGCACTCGCGCGAAGCGGGCGTCTATCCCCGCCTCCTCGATGCGTATAAGAAAGACCTTGTGCCGGCATTGATGAAGCGTTTCAACTACAAGAGCATTATGCAGGTGCCGCGCCTCGAGAAAATTGCGCTCAACATCGGCGTCGGAGCCGCAACACAGGATGCAAAATTGCTCGAAACATCGGTGAAAGAATTGGAACTCATCGCCGGGCAAAAAGCAGCGATCACGAAAGCAAAAAAAGCTATTTCAAATTTCAAACTGCGGCAAGGCGTTCCCATCGGCGCACGCGTAACACTGCGCGGCAGGCAGATGTATGAATTCCTTGACCGCCTTGTCAGTATTGCGATGCCGCAAATTAGGGACTTCCGCGGGGTTCCGGACCGCTCGTTTGACGGACGGGGCAATTACACGCTCGGCATCAAAGAGCAGATCATATTCCGGGAGATCGACGCGGACAAAGTTACGAAAATTACCGGCATGGATATCACGTTTGTCACAACGGCGAAGACAGACCTCGAAGCAATGGAGTTGCTCAAGGGTTTCGGCATGCCGTTCGTTAAGCGAGACACTGTTCAAAAAACAAATTAATCTCATCAAGGAGTTGTTGTGGCACGATTAGCGATGGTCGTTAAGGCAAAGAAGACGCCGAAATTTCCGGTCCGGAAACACAACCGATGCAGCATTTGCGGCCGGTCGCGCGCATACATGCGTAAATTTGGCGTTTGCAGATTATGCTTCCGTTCAATGGCGCTCGATGGAAAAATTCCCGGCGTTACCAAGGCAAGTTGGTAGGTACTCTTCGCGAACGGCGAATCGCAAAAAAACCAGGAGAATAAATTTCAATGTCAATGTCCGATCCCATAGCCGATTATCTCACGCGAGTTCGTAACGCAGTGCGTGCTCGCCACAAGAAAGTCGATGTCCCCGCGTCAAGTCTCAAAAAAGAGATCAGCCGAATCTTGATGGAACAGAAGTTCATCACAAACTTCACGACGGTCGATGACAAGAAGCAGGGCGTCATCCGCATACAACTGAAGTATAACGATACACGCAGCGTCATCAACGGCTTGCGGCGCATCAGCCGTCCCGGTATCCGCAGTTATCAAAATGTGGGAGAACTGCCCCGTGTTAACAATGGCCTCGGCGTTGCCGTGGTGTCGACGTCCAAAGGGCTCATGACTGATAAACAAGCCCGCAAGGAAAACGTCGGCGGTGAAGTGCTCTTTTATGTTTGGTAGAGCTGTTGAACCCGAAAATCAGAAAACGAGTTTGAAGGAGTCTTACAGTGTCACGAATCGGTAGAAAACCAGTACTCATTCCCAAGGGAGTGAAAGTTGAAGTTAAGAACGGCGCGGTGAAAGTTACCGGAGCAAAGGGTGAGCTTTCCGTCGCAATTCATCCTGATGTGACGGTCGAAGTAAAGGGAGAAGAAGTCCTCGTTACGCGTCATGCCGATCTGAAAGAGCAACGGTCGCTTCACGGATTGTTCCGCGCGTTGATCGCGAACATGGTCACCGGCGTTACGACAGGATTTAGTCGGAAGCTCGAGCTTGTCGGCGTAGGATACCGTGCAGAACTCAAGGGCAAAGTGCTGCAGCTTGCGCTCGGCTATTCTCATCCCATTGTGTTTCGCGCCCCGGATTCGATAAAAATTGAAGCGCCGACGCAAACAAACATTACCGTGAGCGGGATCGACAAGCAATTGGTCGGCTTAGTGGCGGCGAAGATTCGTTCACTCCGTCCACCTGAGCCGTATAAAGGCAAAGGAATCAAGTACGAAGGAGAATACATCCGTCGTAAAGCGGGCAAGACTGCAGCAACTGCCGGCGCGAAGTAAACCACGAGCACGATTAACAGTCATCGATAATAGCCATTATGATTAACAAAAACGCAACACACCGGCGGACGAAAATCAAGGCGTACATCCGCAAGAAAATCAGCGGCACCGCCCAACGTCCGCGCCTGACCGTTTATCGAAGTCTGGGAAACATTTACGGACAGATTATTGACGACGTGGCGAGGAAGACACTCGTGGAAGCATCGTCAATCTCGAAAGAAGTGAAGGCAGAACTGGCCACCGCGAAATCAAAAAAAGAGAAGAGTGCGATTGTCGGGAAGATTCTCGCCAAGAAGGCCCTCGAGAAAAATATTAAGAACGTCGTGTTCGACCGCAACGGATTATTGTACCACGGCCGTGTGAAAGCGCTGGCAGATGGAGCGCGAGAAGGCGGATTGAAGTTTTAAATAAATTTTGCAGGGGAAGGATCGCCTTACCACTGTCGGGTCGTCTAATGGCAGGACAACGCCCTTTGGAGGCGTCTGTAGAGGTTCGAATCCTCTCCCGACAGCAAAAAAAATCTGCCCCGCCTCAGCGAGACAGAGAATTTTATCAATGAAGTGAATGAGGTTTACCCTTGGCACGAATAAGGACAAGCGAACTCGACCTGAAAGACAAGCTAGTGCACATCAACCGCGTCGCAAAGGTCGTCAAAGGCGGACGCAGGTTCAGTTTTAACGCCATCGTCGTTGTAGGCGATGGGAACGGGCACGTTGGTATCGGTCTTGGGAAAGCAAATGAAGTCGCCGATGCAATCGCCAAAGGCATTGATGACGCTAAGAAGAATGTTGTGAAGGTCACCATCGTCAACGGAACGATTCCGCACGAAGTTATCGGCAAGTTCGGCGCAGGAAAAGTTTTGCTAAAACCGGCCTCGCCGGGGACGGGATTAATTGCTGGCGGCGGCGTTCGGGCACTGTTGGAATCCGCAGGCGTGAAGGATATCCTCACCAAACAAATGGGATCATCCAACCCTCACAATGTCGTGAAGGCGACGCTTGCCGGATTGTTGAGCCTCCGGGACGCTCGCGCAGTCGCGCAAGAGCGGGGCATGTCTCTCCAGGAATTGTTCCAGAACTAACGCCAATTCATTGGCAGCGTGAAGAGAATTACCTATGGCAGCACACAAGAAAATAAAGATTACACAAATTCGCAGCGTCGTGCACACGCTGGAAAAACATAAACGCACAATCGAAGCACTCGGATTAGGGCGACCGAATTATTCTGTGGTCCACACCGACACACCTCAAATCAGAGGCATGGTCGAGACAGTCCGGCATTTGGTTGTCGTTGAAGAAGTGAAATCATAGCAGGGGTTTTAGATCCCCCAACTGACAGTAAGGGAAATGTATCATGGCAGCAATCTTAAGCAATTTACATTACGCAGAGGGTTCCCGGCGGAAAACAAAACGGATTGGCCGCGGGCAAGGGTCGGGTCACGGCGGGACTTCAACACGCGGTCACAAGGGCCAGGGCTCGCGTTCCGGATCTGGCGTGAAGCGAGGATTTGAAGGCGGACAAATGCCCCTCACGCGTCGTCTTCCAAAATTTGGATTCACAAGTCCATTTCGCGTCGAATTCAACGTCGTGAATGTCGAGACATTGCAGAAACTGTTTACTGATGGAAAAATAAAGGACGCGGTGACCCCGGAACTTCTTCACTCAATCGGTATCGTCTCAAAGAAATCCGACCCGGTGAAAATTCTTGGGAACGGTGAATTGAAGGCGAAGTTGAATGTCTCCGCGCACAAGTTCAGCAAGTCTGCCGCGGAAAAGATAACAGGGGCGGGCGGAACAATCACTGAGATACATTTTGAAAAACCTCCGGTTGCCAGCTCCCCCAAGGTCTCAAAACCCGTGGGGTCGTAGTTAACTCGTTGAGCGGCAAGATTATTCTTAGCAAATCTCCATGAGCAAATTAGACGAAAACATTCGGAATATTTTTAAGATCCAGGAGTTGCGGTCGAGGGTCCTGTTTACCGCGGCGCTCCTAATCGTTGTTCGCATCGGTTCGCACGTCACGTTGCCCGGTGTCGATGCCTCGGTTCTCGCCGAATCAATGCGCAATCAGGCGTCGAACACGTTGTTTGGATTGTACGATTTGTTCGTGGGAGGGGCATTCAGCAACGCGGCGATATTTGCCGAAGGCATCATGCCCTATATCAGCGCTTCCATTATCATCCAGTTGCTCGGCGCTGTTGTTCCGTTCTTCCAGAAACTTCAGAAAGAGGGAGAAAATGGACGGAAGAAAATTACGCAATACACTCGCTACGGCACTGTGATTATTGCGATGTTGCAGGCGTGGGGCGTGAGCGTTCGTCTGGAAAGTCTGAATGCCGCCGGTGTGCCGATTGTTCCGGCGGCAGTGCAGGGTTTCGGTTTCATGGTGAGCACTATTATTGTGTTGACAACGGGAACGATGTTCATGATGTGGTTGGGTGAACAAATCACCGAACGTGGTATCGGTAACGGTATCTCGCTGATTATTTTTATCGGAATCATCGCCCGGTTTCCACACGCGATTTTAGATGAGTTCCAACTCGTCAGCTCCGGCGCGAGGCCGATCATCGTAGAGTTGATCATCTGGGCGTTCATGTTGTTAATCATTGCCGGTGTTGTCCTGGTAACACAGGGAACGCGGCGAATCCCGGTACAATACGCAAAGCGTGTCGTCGGACGCAAAGTGTACGGCGGGGTCACCCAGTATATCCCGATGCGCGTGAACACGGCCGGCGTCATGCCTATCATCTTTGCGCAGTCGATCATGTTTGTTCCGAGTACGATCTTGACGTTCTTTCCGGAAAGTGAATTTGTGGCGTCGATCGCCGAATATCTCGACTATACCTCGTTCACATATTCATTCTTCTACGGGCTGATGATCGTGTTCTTTACGTATTTCTACACTGCTATTGCTTTTAACCCGAAAGACGTGGCTGACAATATGCAGAAGCAAGGTGGGTTCATTCCAGGTATTCGGCCGGGGAAGCACACATCAGATTTTATCGACAATATTCTCACAAAGATAACGCTGCCTGGCTCAATTTTCCTTGCCATTGTCGCCATTCTACCGGCGTTCATGGTCCGTTTTGGAATCACGTCGAGCTTCGCGTCGTTCTTTGGTGGAACGAGCTTGCTCATTATCGTCGGCGTTGCCCTCGACACACTTCAACAAGTTGAGTCTCACTTGTTGATGCGCCACTATGACGGATTTATGAAGAGTGGAAAGATCAAGGGGCGAATCGGACGATAATTTTCCGGCAGGCGGCGGTGCTGTACCCATGGTAACAATTAAGACAGAAAAAGAAATTGACCTGATTCGCGAGAGCTCGAAGATTGTTGCGGACGTGCTGCGGTTGCTGGAAAAACAAATCACTCACGGCATCACGACGAAAGAGTTAGATGATCTGGCGGAAGATTTTATTCAAAGCAGCGGAGGCATTCCTGCTTTTAAGGGATACGGCAATGATCGTCACAACCTTTATCCTGCTTCGATTTGCGTATCGGTTGATGACGAAGTTGTACACGGGATTCCGGGAAAACGAGTATTGAAGGAAGGCGAGATTGTCTCTGTTGATGTCGGCGTGTTGAAGAACGGTTTTTTTGGGGACGGCGCCTCGACCTTCCCCGTCGGGAAAGTTTCAGAAGGAAAAGCGCGGTTGATGAAAATTACGCGCGAAGCATTGGACAAGGGCGTGGAGCAGGCTGTTGAAGGGAATTATCTTCACGATATCTCATCCGCCGTCCAGCACCATGTGGAGGCCGCCGGATTTTCCGTTGTCCGGGATTTGGTCGGACACGGCATCGGAAGAGAGTTGCACGAGGATCCACCGGTTCCGAATTATGGCAAGGCGAGGACCGGGTTGAAATTGAAGGAAGGAATGACGCTCGCTGTTGAACCGATGGTGAATTTCGGAATTTACAAAGTGCACACGGCCCCCGATGGCTGGACAATTCAAACAACCGATGGCGAGCCGTCGGCGCACTATGAACACACGGTTGTCGTTCGACAACACAAAGCGGAAATTCTAACTCAGTAAACGCATCAACAATGGCAAAGCAAGGAGCAATCAAGGTTGACGGAACGATTACTGAAACGTTGCCGAATGCTTCTTTCAAAGTGAAGCTGGACAACGGTCATGAAATCCTTGCGCATATATCCGGCAAAATGCGGATGAACTACATCAAGATTTTGGTCGGTGATAAGGTGACGGTGGAGCTATCGCCATACGACTTATCTAAGGGACGAATCACCTACCGCTATAAATGAGTGAGGAAAGGAACATTTAATGAAAGTTCGTGCGTCTGTAAAACGATTGTGTGAGAATTGCAAGATTATCCGGCGTAAGGGCGTTGTGAGAGTTATTTGCAAGAACCCAAAACACAAACAGCGTCAGGGATAAAACCCCCAGGCATCCTCTCCATGGGGATCACTTTGAAATGCTCATAGGCGTTGTTTAACAAGGAGAAAAAAACGTGGCTCGTATAGCTGGAGTTGATTTACCAAAAAATAAACGGTCGGAGATCGGTCTGACCTACATCTACGGCATCGGTCGCGCAACATCGAAGAAAATTCTGGAAAAAGCCGGCATCGATGTGAACAAGAAAATTGGCGATCTCACCGACGATGAAGTTTCAAAAATCCGCAACATCATCCAGGCAGAGTACAAGACCGAAGGTGCGATGCGCAGCGAGATGCAGATGAACATTAAGCGGCTGATGGATATCGGTTCGTACCGGGGCCTGCGGCATCGCAAAGGTCTGCCGGTCCGCGGACAACGAACGAGAACAAATTCCCGCACAAGGAAGGGTAAGCGCAAGACGGTTGCAGGAAAGAAGAAAGTCTTGGCGAAGAAATAATTAATCTCTCCCAAAGGATACTCTTTGGTTGAACATTGAAAACGCAATTCGTTGAGGAGCACAGGTGGCAAAAGAACAGACACAGGCAGCAGGAAAAACACAGGCACCATCGACGACTGCAGCCGCACCGGCCGCAGTAAAAAAGAAAAAGAAAATTCATGTCGATGTGAACGGCAAGGCGTTCATCAAGGCGACATTCAACAATGTCATCATTACGCTTACTGACATTTACGGCAATACCATCGCATGGTCATCGGCCGGGAAGAACGGATTTAAGGGATCGCGCAAGAACACGCCGTTTGCGGCGCAGGTCTCTGGAGAAGCGGCTGCGAAAGAAGCGTACGCTATGGGATTGCGCAAAGTTGAAGTGTTTGTCAAAGGACCGGGGTCGGGCCGCGAGGCTGCAATTCGTTCGTTGCAGACGGCAGGATTGGAAGTAACGATTATCCGGGACATTACGCCGATTCCGCACAATGGATGCCGGCCGCCGAAGCGTCGCCGAGTGTAACAAGATTTGAGAGTGCAATTATTCATCACTTAAAGGAAGCGAACAGAAATGGCAAGATATATTGACGCCAGTTGTAGGTTGTGCAGACGAGAACGCCAGAAACTTTTTCTCAAGGGGACGAAATGCTTTACGGAGAAATGTCCGGTCGAACGGCGAAATTATCCGCCCGGACCACATGGACAGTCGCGCCGCCAAAAGGTCTCGGAATATGGTCTTCAACTCCGCGAGAAACAAAAAATCCGGCGCATGTACGGTCTTCTCGAAACGCAATTCAGGAATTACTTCGAGAAATCGCTCCGTCAGACCGGAAGAACTGCTGAAATTTTAGTGAAGACTCTCGAGCGTCGTTTCGATAACGTCGTGTACCGCATGGGATTTGCGCCGTCCCGCAAGACCGCGCGCCAGCTTATCCTCCATGGACATTTCTCCATCAACAGTAAACCTGTCGATGTGCCGTCGGTATTGTTGAAGGCGGGGGACGTGATCGGCGTGAACGAGCGAAGCAAGAAATTGGAAGTCATTCACAATTCTATGAAACGGATGAAAGACAGCTCGATGTTGCCGTGGCTCAGTCTGGATAAGGCAAACCTGAACGGAACGTTCTTGCAAGTTCCCGAACGTACGGATATTCCCCTTCCGGCAAACGAGCAATTGGTCGTTGAGTTGTATTCAAAGTAAATAAAATTTTTTCTACACAATCTAAAACGTGTGAAAGTGAGTGAATCTCATGAGTCTTGTAAACTTTCAAATGCCTGAAGGAATCGTCCTGGATGAAACTAGTCATTCGACAACGTTTGGCAGGTTTATTGTACAGCCGCTGGAAAAAGGGTTTGGAGTAACAATCGGGAATGCGTTTCGGCGCGTGCTCTTATCATCGTTGCCGGGATACGCAATTACCGCAATTCGCGTCGAAGGTATCGTGCATGAATTCTCGACATTGCCGGGGCTTGTCGAGGATGTCTCGGACATGATTTTGAACCTCAAAGAGGTGCGCCTGAAAGCGACAAATAAAAAGGTCGGCAAGGTGATGGTGCACTTGAAGGGTCCCGGAAAATTCACCGCCGGCGATATTCAAAAGGCAAGCGCGGAAGTCGAGATTCTGAATTCCACGCACCATATCGCGACGCTGAACAAAGATGCCGATTTCGATATCGAATTGCGCATCGGCCGCGGCAAGGGATACGTCACTTCGGAAGAGAATAAATTGCCGGATCAAACTCTCGGCGTGGTCGCCATCGATTCGATTTTCACTCCGGTCAAGAATGTCCGCTATTTTGTCGAGCCGACGCGCGTCGGACAACAGACAGACTACGAGAAACTGCTCCTTGAGATCGAGACCGACGGCTCCATTGCTCCGGAGGAAGGATTGACCTACGCCGGAAAGATCTTGCGCGAGCATATCCAACTCTTTATCAATTTTGATTCGGAACCTGAAGCCGAGAAAGAAGAGGTGGAAGAAGACGCCGAGGTAGCACGCATTCGAAAGGTACTGAAGACAAGCGTGGACGACCTCGAGCTTTCTGTACGTTCGCACAATTGTCTCCGCTCAGCAGACATCAAGACCATTGCAGAGCTGGTGCGACGCGAGGAAGCGGAATTGCTGAAGTTCCGCAATTTCGGACGGAAGTCTCTCGCAGAACTTTCGGCTATTATCGAAGAAGAAGGACTGACATTTGGAATGGACGTCGACAAATATTTAAAGGACAGTGACTAAGCAGAGGACATCTCAATGATTCACGGCAGATCAGGTCGGAAACTTAAACGAACGGCAAGTCATCGCAAAGCGACGCTCAGTGCGCTCTCGACAGCGGTGCTCCGCCACAAGAAGATTCGTACGACGCTTGCGAAAGCGAAAGAGGCGCGGATGGTTGTCGAAAAGATCATCACACGTGCCAAGCGCGCAGTTGCTAAAGAAGTCGATGGTGCACCGAAAGACATCCACGCGCGGCGTGAAGTGGCGCGGTTCATTCACGACAAAGACGTAGTGAAAATGCTCTTCGGAGAGATCGCGGCAAAAGTTGCGCAGCGTCCGGGCGGCTATACGCGCGTTGTGAAATTAGGCCGGCGTTTCGGCGATGCGGCAGAAGTTGCCGTGTTGGAGTTGGTGGACTACAATACCGGCAAAGATGAATCGAAGCCGGCTGTGAAACCAAAACGTGCCCGTCGATCGCCCCGGAAGAAAGCCGAAACTGCGAAAGGTCCTGAATCCGCTCAAGCCGGACACGCCGAGACTGCGCGCGCGTCAGAATCAGAAACCGCCGCGCAGCCGCACAAAGAGGCCAAGGTATCCACGAAAGGATAGCGATGCGCTGTCCTTTCCCATTTTAGGTGTCCGTCTGCTAGTGTGCCGTCTCGCAAGCACGTCGAATATTTTTCTTGTGGTTTTGCTTGAAAATCATTCAAATTCGCCTTTTCACTGATCGGGACTTATTCAAGGTATTTCCGAGACGGCACACTAG
>JAGVPT010000265.1 GCA_020052095.1 Bacteroidota bacterium
AAGTTACCCGCGCATTTTCGCGACAAAGATGCTGTTGAATTTGCACTCAAGAAAATTTCAAAACTTAAATTTTAACACTTTTTCACGCAGGTTTCAGGTAGAAATAATATGGCAAGTGCTCCCCCCACAAAAAGAAACTCCCTAAGAAGTCTTAGGGAGTTTTTGCTCCGCGAGTAGGGCTCGAACCTACAACCCTGCGGTTACAGTGTATCCGACATTTTCATGCCGGGCTGGACTATCTCATCATCCCACTATTGGATGGGAGTCGGGCGCTTCTGAGGCTTATTGGTGAGAATCCTCATCCTCTAGTCTCTGCACGTTTTCCGCTACTATTTTTCTCTTCACGGAACTTCGCTCAGGATTACCATTTTCCGTTGGAGGCAGAAATTAGGCTTCCCTGAATTCACCCGATTATTCAATCCCGATTGCTCGGGAAGGCTGCTATGTGCTAACAGCCGCATGCTCTACCATTGAGCTATCGCGGAATCATATGTAAAGAACAGTGCAAGAGCCGCCAACGAAGGTGGCGGATCGAAATCCCGCAGTTGTTTTGCGGGACTCTACCAATGAGCTATCGCGGAATGGTATGTTGAAGTCATATAACATTCGCTTCTTCCCCTTGTAACATGATTGCTGCGAAATTATATACTATGCTCAACTCCAAAATATATCCAAAACGGGACGGAAAGTCAAGGCGATTATCAAGCAGAAAAAATGGAAAATTACGAATTCATTGTGCATTTTGTCGTTTTCTTGACAGCCCCTCTATTTTTATTTATATTGAATGTAGAGAAATACATGGGAAACCTCCCCGCCGCATGTCGTGTTACAGGAAGTGCAAAGTCTAATTTATAACTGAGAAGGTGTCGAAATGGAAGGAAATTTCTCCAATCGAGTGCAGGATGTAATCCGTTTGAGCCGTGAGGAGGCGCTTCGCCTTGGTCACGACTATATTGGAACGGAACACTTGTTGCTTGGGATTATCCGTGAGGGAGAAGGCATTGCGGTGAAGATTCTCCGCAATCTGGGATGCGATTTGTACAAATTGAAGAAAGCGATTGAAGATACGGTACGCACGTCCGGTGGCACCCTGACGATAGGGAATATTCCCTTAACGAAGCAGGCCGAGAAGGTCTTGAAAATTACGTACCTCGAAGCAAAGCTGTACAAATCCGACGTGATCGGCACGGAGCATTTGCTCCTTTCGCTGCTGCGCGACGACGATAACATCGCAGCGCAGATTATGCATCAGTTTAATGTTCACTACGACGTTGTCCGTAACGAACTCGATAATATTATCAGCGGGAAACCCTCGGCGCCGCTGCAGGCTCATCAGGCAGCAGAGAAAAAGCAGGAAAAATCCAAAACGCCGGTGTTGGATAACTTTGGCCGGGACCTTACGAAGCTGGCCGTCGAAGGAAAGCTCGACCCCGTTGTCGGGCGTGAAAAGGAAATTGAGCGCGTCGCACAGGTCTTGAGCCGCCGCAAGAAGAACAATCCAGTCTTGATTGGCGAGCCGGGAGTTGGCAAAACCGCCATCGCCGAAGGGCTTGCGAACCGGATTATTCAGAAGAAAGTATCACGCGTTCTTCACGATAAACGCGTTGTTACCCTCGACCTTGCCGCTCTTGTCGCCGGAACGAAATATCGCGGCCAGTTCGAGGAGCGGATGAAAGCGGTGATGAATGAGCTCGAGAAGGCGAAGGATGTCATTCTCTTTATTGATGAGCTCCACACAATCGTCGGTGCAGGCGGAGCATCGGGTTCGCTCGATGCTTCCAACATGTTTAAGCCGGCTTTGTCGCGGGGCGAGCTCCAGTGTATCGGCGCTACCACGCTTGACGAGTACCGTCAGTATATCGAAAAGGACGGTGCGCTTGATCGACGGTTCCAAAAGATCATGGTCGACCCGACGACGGTGGACGAGACGATTCAAATTCTCACGAACATTAAGCACAAGTATGAGGAACATCACGGCGTGCATTATTCCGATGATGCAATCACCTCTGCGGTCCGTTTGAGCGACCGCTACATCACCGACAGGAATTTGCCCGACAAAGCGATCGATGTGATGGACGAGGCAGGCGCCCGGGTCCACCTTGCCAACATCGTTGTGCCGAAAGAGATTCTCCATCTCGAAGAGGAGATTGAGAAAATCAAGCAATCAAAGAATCAGGTTGTCAAGAATCAGAACTTCGAAGAAGCTGCGAGACTGCGGGATCTTGAAAAGAAATTATTGAGCGACCTCGAGATCGCCAAGCGCGAATGGGAATTGAAAGCGCAGGATACGGTTTATCAGGTGAGCGAAGAGAGCGTTTCGGATGTCGTCGCGATGATGACTGGAATTCCGGTCAACAAGATCGCAGAGTCAGAATCCGCGAAGCTGCTCAAAATGGATACCGTTTTGCGCGAGCAGATCATCGGACAAGATGAAGCGCTGTCGAAATTGACGAAGGCGATACGCCGCACGCGCGCCGGATTGAAAGATCCGCGTCGCCCGATCGGCTCGTTCATTTTCCTCGGACCAACCGGCGTCGGAAAAACCGAAATGGCAAAAGCGCTTGCCCGATATCTCTTCGACTCGGAAGAGGCGTTGATTCGCATCGACATGAGCGAGTATATGGAGAAATTCTCTGTATCTCGATTGGTCGGAGCGCCTCCGGGATACGTCGGTTATGAAGAGGGCGGTCAGCTGACAGAAAAAGTCCGCCGCAAGCCATACGCCGTTGTGCTGCTCGATGAAATTGAAAAAGCGCATCCTGATGTGTTCAACATTCTCCTTCAGGTGCTCGACGACGGTATTCTGACCGATAGCCTTGGCCGCCGTGTCGATTTCAAAAATACTATTTTGATCATGACATCGAACATCGGCGCGCGTGATATCAAAACCGCCGGCGGGTTTGGATTTGGCGACAATACAGTGCTTGATAAGTATAAGGCAATGAAGAGTACGATCGAAGATGCGCTGAAGCGCGTTTTCAATCCCGAGTTCCTTAACCGCGTCGACGACACGATCGTCTTCCACGCGCTGGAAAAATCACATCTCATGCAAATCATCGACATTGCAACGAAGGACTTGTTCAAACGCATGAGTTCGATGAACATCACGATTGAATTGAACAAGCAGGCGAAAGAATTCCTCGCGGAGAAAGGGTTCGACCCCGCATTCGGTGCGCGACCGCTGCGGCGAGCGCTTCAAAAATATGTTGAAGACCCGGTCTCCGAGGAAATTTTGAAGGGAAAGTTCGGCGACGGCAGCAAGGTGAAAGTGAAATTCAATAAGAAAAAGGAAGAATTGAAGTTTGTCGACGCGAATAAGAATCGCAAGAAGGACAAGAAAGAAGAGACGAAAGAAGAAGAAAAGAAAGCGGATGTAACGTAAGACAAGAAAACCTACAATGAAAAGGCCCAATCTTGTAGAAGATTGGGCTTTTTTGTTTCACAATTGCTGCTACGATCTCTGCCGGTAGAATGCGATCATGTCGGTGCTCACGGGGGTCCCTCCGAGCTGGCGAATCATCGATGTAATCTGGCCACGGTGATAGGTGCCGTGATTGACAAGATGTTGCAGCGCCTGCCATCGAATGTTGGAGAACGGTTCGCCTTTAATATTTGTGTAAGAGAATTTTTCTTGCAACTGTTGCTCGGTAAGCGCATGGACATATGCACGCATGCCCCTCTCGACTTCCTCCCATTTTTTCTTGACCGCGCTGTAATCGGGGAGGTCGGTTTCCTTGAGAAACTTTGGGTTCGGTATTCCCTTGAATCGACTTAGCCATATATCTTCCGCCGCGCAGATGTGGACGAGCGTGCCGTGAATGCCGCCGAAGCTCGTTTTTAGATCCTTGGTCAAATCTTGTTCGGGCAGCGCGTCAAGAGCGCCGATCATTTTTGCTTTCGCCCAGTAATTGAATTCGTAAAGTAGGCGTATGTCGTTGAGCGTCATTGTAACAACTCAATAAATTCTTCAACTGAAACTTCTGCGTTCGCAATTATCGTCCACAAAGTACCTCCAGCAATTTCTCTATGATTTGGAACTGTAAGTGGGATCTTATTGGGGTGGCGTAAATGGATATGGCTTCCTTTTTGGTCTCGAACGTAGTAACCAATTTTTTGAAGGGCTTTTATTACTTGCTTGCCGGAAACGATGGGAAGCTTACTCATACGGTAACCGAAAGAACGACTTCCTTCTTTCCGTTTTTCTTTGGGTGAAGCGGCAGTCCGTCTTCGGCTAACGATTTTAAATGCAACTCAATCGCTTCTTGCATATTCTTCAACACTTGCTTTTCCGTCTTACCTTGCGAAACACATCCGGGCAACGAAGGACACGTTGCAACAATCCAGCCACCTTCATCTTTCTCTAACACAATTTTGAAGTTTACCATAACTCGATCCTCCTTGATCCAAAATACATTCCCTCAAATCAAAAATCAACCCAACTGTTCCTTCACCTTCGCCAAAAACTTCAGTGCCTCGAGCGGCGTCATTGCGTTGATGTCAAGCTTGTTCAGCGTATTCCGCAGTTCATCGTCTTTCATTTCAAACATCGTCAATTGAATCTTCTCCTCAGCCTTGACGCCAAGTTTTCTTCTGCCACCTGCACGCAGATAACCGTTATCTTCAAGATAACGGTTCTCCCCTTCCACTCCATGCGGCCGAAGCTGCGTGTCTTCAAGGTTGGAGAGAATCTTTTTTGCGCGCTCGGTTAGTTCTTCCGGCAAACCGGCCATTTTGGCTACCTGAATTCCGTACGAATGATCTGCGGTGCCCGGCGTGACGGTATGAAGAAAAATGACCTTGTCGCCGTACTCGCGCACGTCGACCTTGTAATTTTTGATCCGGGGAAACAACTCTGCAAGTTCGTTCAGTTCGTGATAGTGCGTCGCGAAAAGTGTTCGCGCACCGATGTGCTCGTGTAAGTACTCGGTCAGCGCCCACGCGATGCTAATGCCGTCAAATGTGCTTGTGCCGCGGCCTACTTCATCAAGCAAGATCAAACTGCGCGAGGTCGCGCGATTGACAATATTCGCCGCTTCGTGCATTTCAACGAGAAACGTGCTCTCGCCTGACGCGATATTGTCGCTTGCGCCGACGCGGGTAAAAATATTATCCACCAAACCGATGACAGCTTTCTTTGCCGGGACATAACTTCCAATTTGGGCGAGAAGAACAATCAAACCGACTTGCCGCAGGTACGAAGATTTGCCGCTCATGTTGGGTCCGGTGATGATCAGAATTTGACTCTCGCTTGTATCGACCGAAACAGAATTCGGAATATACTTTTCGCCAACCGGAAGGAGTGTTTCGATGACGGGGTGGCGCCCCTCTTCGATAAAGATCTGATTCGAATCGTTCACTTCAGGCTGCGTATAACGGTTTTCGTCTGCGACGTAGGCGAGTGAAACGAGGCAATCAAGAAGAGCGATCTGATGCGCGTTCTGTTGAATTGTTCCGGCATGGGCTGCGACTTCCAGGCGCAGCTCATTGAAGAGCTTCGTCTCTAAGGCGAGAATTTTTTCTTCCGCGTGAAGAATCTTTTCCTCGTATTCCTTTAACTCGGGAGTGATAAAGCGTTCCGCGTTCGTCATGGTTTGCTTGCGGATGTAGTCGCTCGGAATTTTGTCCTTATGGGTATGAGTGATTTCGATGTAGTAGCCAAACACATTATTGAAACTGATTTTCAAAGACGAAATTCCCGTTCGCTCCCGTTCCTTCTTTTGCATTCCCGCAACCCACTCTTTCGCGGAATGGGCAAGCGTCGTCAGTTCATCGAGTTCCGGGCTGTATCCACGGCGAATTACTCCGCCATCCACAAAACTAAGGGGCGGGTTTTCGGCAATAGCCCGTTCAATAGCGTCAACAAGCAAATCAATTGGATGAAGATTTGAATTGATGTCAGAGAACTGCGGAGTATTCGCTTCGTTCAGGATAGCTTTTAGTGTTGGAATGCGCTGCAATATGAACTTCATTCCGACCATGTCGCGCGGATTCGCTCTGCCGGTTGCGATTTTTGCGATAAGGCGCTCAACGTCCCCGATCTCGGCAAGTTCGGCGGCCAGATTCTTCCGAATGGAAGAGCTTTCAACGAGTGTTCTTACGCCGTTTGAACGCCAACGGATTTGTTCGAGATTTTTCAGCGGGTGAGAGATCCACTTCTTTAACAGTCGCGCACCCATCGGTGTCGACGTCTTATCAAGAACGGAGAAGAGTGTACCATCCGACGTTCCCCCAAACGACGATGTGATTTCCAAATTGCGTTTCGTGGCGGGGTCAAGGACGATAGTATCCGAAATGTCTTGCGGGATGATCTTTTGAATATGCGCGAGGTTCGCTTTTTGCGTTTCGTTAAGATAATGCATCACCGCCCCGGCAGCCGAAATGCCGATTGCCATGGCGTCGACCCCAAATCCTTTGAGTGATTGCGTCTGGAAATGCCGGAGAAGACTCTCGTATCCGTAATCAAAATGAAAGACCCAATCATCAATTGTTGTGAAAAGTCCGCTGTAGCACGACCGTAACAGCTGTTGCAGAGCTTCTTTATCCCTTTTCTGGACAATGATTTCGGATGGGGTTATCGAATTAATCTGTTGTTCTAGCGCCCGGAACGGAATTTCTGCCGCAGCGAATTCGCCGGTGGAGATATCGACGAACGAGAAGCCGATCGTGTCGTCTCCCGTTGCAACCGCTGAAGGGAGCGCAATAGCGGCAAGGTAGTTGTTCTGTTTCTGTTGAAGCACCTTATCTGAGAATGCAACCCCCGGTGTAACGACTTCGATCACATCGCGCTTGACGATGCCTTTTGCGAATTTTGGGTCCTCCAATTGTTCGCACACAGCGACCCGCAAACCGGCTTTCAATAATTTTGGCAGATACGTATCGAGGGCATGATGCGGAAATCCGGCAAGCGGAACCTCTCCTGCTGCGCCGTTGCCGCGGCGTGTAAGTGTGATGCCCAGAACGCGCGACGTGATTTTCGCATCTTCGTCGAACGTTTCAAAAAAATCTCCCATGCGAAAAAGAAGTATCGTGTCGGGATACTTCGCCTTCACCTGTGCGTATTGCTTCATTAACGGAGTCGACATACCAAAAAGGTAGGGAAAAAACGGCGGGCAATCAAGGTGTCGAAAATCGAGCGTGGAGATGCGTTTTGAATGTTTTTCCAATAAGTACACCCGCTGAGTACATCTTTATATTCAAAACGTCTCACTACAAATTGGATAACCTGTTGTTTCCGCTCATACTCCTTCGTATATTTTGACAATTCTAAATTAGCCTATGGCCAAGGGGCACTGAGGGGGTGATGGTGACCGTTCCAGAACTAATTCTTCATTAAGCTTATGAATGAACGCGAAACTCGAAAGAAGTTGATTGATCCTCATTTGCAGAAAGCGGGTTGGATTGTCCTTCCGTTCAGAGAGCAAGCAGAGATTGCCAAATATACTCGACATGCAATAGAAGAATATCCTACAACAAACGGTCCGGCTGATTATGTATTGGTGAGCAAAGGCGAAATCGTTGCAGTTGTTGAAGCCAAGAAAGTTGAAGTGGGAACGCAGAGTGTGCTGAACCAGGCAAAACGATACGCGCTCGGAATTGAAAAAAACCGTTTCGATTTCAACGGCTACAAAGTCCCCTTCCTCTATTCTACAAATGGCTTTCAGACTTGGTTTGAAGATGTAAGGAAAATTGGCAGCCGATCAAGAGAAATCGCCGGATTTCACACCCCGCAAGCTCTTGATGAATTGCTGCAAAAGGAAGATGATCGATCACGCCAATGGCTGCAATCTACTCCCAATGACCATGTCTTTCTTCGCCCATATCAATTCGACGCAATTCAGTCAATCGAAAGTGCCCTGCTGGCGAATAAACGGCGTATGCTTGTCGCAATGGCAACCGGCACTGGAAAAACATATACAGCTATCTCGCTTCTTTATCGCCTTCTCAAATCAGAATTTGCCAGGCGGATTTTGTTTCTCGTTGACAGAAGAGCTCTTGCAGCGCAAGCGGTAAGTGCTGCTGCAAGCTTCGAAGTCGAACCGGGCATTAAATTCAACAGAGCTTATGAAGTGTATAGCCAGCGATTTCAAAAAGAAGATTTCGACGAGGATACTAAGTTCGACCCGAAAGTTCTGCCAAATGAGTATTTGGCTAACCCAAAACCCAATCACACATTTGTCTATATCTGCACGATACAACGAATGCAGATAAACCTGTTTGGCAAGAACTCTGTCTTTGGCAGTGGAGACACAGATCCGGATGATGATGCCGACAAGATCGACATCCCAATTCACGCATTTGATTGCATCATCGCCGATGAATGCCACCGAGGGTATACCTCTGCTGAGGAAAGCAGATGGAGGGAAGTTCTGGACCATTTCGACGCGGTGAAGATTGGCTTGACCGCAACTCCCGCCGCCCATACAAAAGCATATTTTAACGATGTTGTATACCGGTATGAATATGAAAAGGCTGTAAGAGAGGGTTATCTGGTTGATTATGATGCCGTTCGCATTCGATCGGATGTCAGAATTAAAGGAATATTTCTGAAAGAAGGCGAAGAGGTTACACTTCAAGACCCGACGACCGGACAATTAAAACTCGACATCCTCGAGGACGAACGAAAATTTGACCCTGCCGACATAGAACATACGATCACTTCTGTTGACTCCAGCAAGAAAATTGTAAAAGAGTTTGCCGACTACGCCCTTGAGCAAGAACAAGAACTTGGGCGATTTCCAAAGACGTTGATCTTTGCCGATAACGACCTTCCGCACACTTCTCATGCCGATCAGGTTGTTCAACTCTTAAGAGAACAATTCAACCGCGGTGATGAATTTGTCCAGAAAATTACCGGGGCGAAAAATGTCGATCGTCCACTCAACCTTATCCGTAAATTCCGTAATCGCCCCGAACCAAGTATAGTTGTCACAGTTGATATGCTCTCCACCGGCGTGGATATTCCTGCCCTTGAAAATATTGTATTCATTCGCCCGGTACAATCTCGCATTCTGTTTGAACAAATGATGGGGCGCGGCACGAGAAAGTGCGATGAGATTAACAAAACACACTTCACAGCGTTCGACGTTCTCGGGGTGTTGGAGTATTTCTCAAAGGCAAGTGCTTTTACAACCGACCCGCCGTGCAAGCCGACCCGGACACTACGGGAAATCATCAACGACCTTTACAACAACAAAGATCAAGAATACAACAAACGAGTCTTGGTAAAGCGATTACAAAGAATTGCGAAAAATATTACCGCTGAGGGTCGAGCTCAACTCGCTGCGTTTATTCCTCACGGTGACATTGGAGTATTCGCCAAGGAGCTTCCATCCAAATTGGATCGTGATTGGATGAACACTATGACGCTGCTGCGGAATGATGGGTTCATTGATTTGCTTGACCATTATCCGCGCGCGAAGCCAACGTTTATAATAGATAAAATAACCGAGGACGCAGTCACCTCAGAGCTTCTGATTCGTGGGAAGTATAGACCGGTAGACTATATCGAGGCATTTACGAATTTTGTCAAAGAAAATGCCTCAACGTATGAAGCGCTGGCAGTATTGTTGAACCGTCCACGAGATTTCAAGACGGAGACCTTGTATGATTTGCGCAAGAAGTTGGAATCTCAGCCGGAGCAATTCACGGAGAAGAATCTACGGATGGCCTATCATCACGAACTTGCGGACATTATTTCGATTGTGAAGCATGCTGCGAAGAACGAGCCATTGTTTTCTGCTGAAGAACGTGTCGCCCGTGCCATTACAAGAATAAAACAGCGAAAGACTTTTACACCGGCACAGGAAGGTTGGCTGAAAATTATTCAAGATCATCTCGCTCAGAATCTTTTGATCGACGAAAAAGACTTTAAAATGATTCCCTTCTCGAGACGGGGTTCTTGGAAAACGGCCAACAAGGTATTCGACGGGAAGCTTGAAGATCTTGTAAAAGAAATTAATGAAGCAATGGTGGCGTAAAAATGGCGAGTTATCAAGGATTTGCGGATGAGTAAGCAACCAGCTCCATCTAAACTGACTGGCGGAGGAGGATTTGTCTTTGAAGACAAAGTCTCCGCTTATTTCCTTTCGCATATGCTGACGGGTCAACCACCTTTTAGTCCGACACTTGGATTGATAAAAAAAATCGAGTTCCAGGTTCGGCCCCTTGGGTGGTTTCTTGATGATATTCTGCTGACTCTCGAATCAAAAGGGACTGAACACCGGTTCGCATTCTCCGTCAAAAGCAATAAGCAGTTTTCAGGTGATAAAGCTCCACGCGACTTTGTAAATGCTGCTTGGGAACAATTTCTCGGAACTAGTGAGCCCAACTTTAGCAAAGAGCAGGATCGATTGGGCCTCATTACTAGCACACTTCCCCATGGGCTGCGGAAAGAGCTAATCGACATTCTTGACTCAGCTGCGAAGCAAGATCCGCATACATTTGTTACAACTATCCAGGCCGTTCATGTTGGGAATGAAGTTAAGAGATCTTTTTTGCAGAGCTTCAATCGCGACGTTGAGTTTACGGCAAAAATCGCTGTGAATGAATGCACCGTCGGTGAACTTCTGAAATGTGTCTCAATATCGGACTTTGATTTTGACCAAGGCGATTCGACAAGAGCGAAGGAGACGCTTAGAAACTGTCAGAATGCATTGAGAAGCGGTTCTATTTCAGAGGCACAAAATCTTTGCGACTCATTGAATTTAATAGCTGCCGACTATAGGCCCAAGGCAGGCTCCCTAAGTGTTCAGCAGCTTATCGACCTACTAAGATCGCGATATGAACTGAAGGATTTTCCATCCTATCAAAGCGATTGGGGCAAGCTCGCAAAACAGACTGGGAACAATCTCTCGTCAATTCAAGACAAGATAGGGAACCGGGTACACCTTCTTCGAGAGAAGGACCTCGATAACCTTGAGCAATCGCTCATTTTGAACAAGGCTGTTGTTCTTCTGGGGCCCTCCGGCTGTGGTAAGACTGTTCTTGCCAAATCCATCTCTGCGAAGATGCAAGATGCTTGTAAGGTTTTATGGTGGAAAGCGACGAGTTTGGAAGAAAGAGACATGAATAATTTTGAATTGCGGCTCGGCCTCTCCAACCCACTCAGTAATTTGATCGACGACGTGGTCGACAAAGCCGCGTATGTTGTAATTGACGGCGTCGACCGAACTTTCAAACCTGAGGCTTTTGAGATCATCTGTACGTTGATTCGAAGAATGCGATTGGAATCAGACCAGAGTCCTTGGCATGTTCTGATTACCACGCAAAGTGAAGAATGGGAGAGAATCCAAATGGCGCTGGGGCGAGCGAATGCACCTCCAATAGAATGGAAGGAGTTGCAAATCAAAGAACCTTCTGTTAGCGAACTGGATCACATCTGGAGTGAGTTCCCCGCCTTGGCACCATTACGTTGGCTAACACATCTTCAACCTCTTCTGCTAAAGCCCAAAGTTCTCGATCTCATTGCGATGAAACTCGTGGGAGGGCGGGGACCAGACGCATCCAATTGGGTTGGGGAATCAGACCTGATTCAGTGGTTTTGGGAGGATGAAATCGCAGGTGCGCCCAACGGAGCAGAACGAGCACGCTTCCTGCGATTGCTAGGAGAAAGGCAAGCCGATGACTTGATATCCGAGACACCTGTGGACCAAATCACTGAACTGGCTGGATTTGATTCTCTTCGGAGTGACAGGATATGTAAGTTTGAGCAAGATCGTGTGAGCTTTTCGCATGACTTGTACGGCGATTGGGCGAGGCAAAGAATCATCATTACAAATGAATCTCGCTTGGGTGAATATCTTGGTCCGAAGCTAGAATCGCCTCTATGGCATAAGGCTCTTAGACTTTATGGCCTTCATCTTCTGGAACAACACGAAGACATTGGTCAGTGGAAATCTGCATTCGATGCACTCGGAGCAGATCACACAGCTCAGGACCTATTGCTTGATTCCGCGCTTTTCGCAGCGCAACCCCTTATGGTACTAGAACGGCTTTGGCCTGAATTGGCAAAGGATAGGGCGGCGCTGTTGGCTAGACTGTTAACGAGGTTTCTTCATATAGCTACTTTTCCCAACCCCTCAATTATGCAACTAGCCCTGAAGGTCTCCCCCGATTACTCTACCCATGCTGCTACTCTGCAAAGAGTGCCCAATTTCCCTTTGTGGATACCCATGCTTGGGTTACTGAGCAGCCACAAAGAGGAAGTCTTGAGTTTTAACATCACTATTTTGGCAACGATAGCAGACCTCTGGTTACGGTTCACAGACTCAAGTTGGCCTTTTAGGAATGAAGCGGCCGATCTCGTAATTTCTCTCGCGGAAGAGCATCTCGGAGTTAGGATGAGTCAGGTTATTTATGTTGATAGAAAGAATATTGATTCGGGAGTATTCAAGTCAGCACTAGCCGCCTGTAAGGAGTATCACAGCCGAACAGTCACCTTAGCGTTGATCGCGGCAGGCCGAAGGGAATCTGAAGGGAACGTGCTCAAGGCGAAGGAACGCCTGGATGAGGAAATTGAACAGATGCGGCAACGGTCAGCGTCGATTAAACCAAAGAAAGAGCCTGCTCGCCCCACACCTTCTATAGGTTCATTTTTTTTCGAAGGTGAAATGAGGCCTCCTTGGCCTTTCGGACCCGCACACCGCGTAGACAGTGCTTTCAGGCATGCGTGTCTTGAGACGGATGCATTGCATGCTTTGATTCTGTTGGATCCAACAGCGGCAAAGGAAATTATTCTTGCTTTGCTGATTGCGGAACCCTCGCCAACAAAAAGATACAAAGGCTCCATGATGGCCGATAGGCTTGAAGTGGAAAATCATGGCAACTGGTTCCCTCCATTCTATACAAAGGGTCCGTTCCTTTTCTTTATGATGCACCAACCGCAGCATGGTCTTCAACTCGTTCTCGATTTGGTCAACTTCGTGACTGAAAGATGGGGTGAAATCATCCAGGAGGAATATGGATTCACCCCGACAGTCGATGTCGAATTGCCAGAAGGAACTGTTCAATGGGTGGGTGACAGCGGACTTTATTTCGCTTATAGAGACTCAAATGTGACTCCTCATGCGGTTGCAACAGCGCTGATGTCTCTTGAGAAGTGGTTGTACGATCAGATTGAGAAGAAAGATCAAGCATCGGTAGCAGAAGCAATTAATAAGATTCTATCAGAATCTAAGTCGGTGGCATTCGCAGGCCTGTTAAGTGCCGTAGGTAGAAAACAACCTGAGCTTCTGTCTAGAGAATTGCTTCCTCTTCTCACAGTTCCCGAATTTCACCTCTGGGAGTTGGCGTATTCTCTCCAGAACCACGACTACCTAATGATGGGTTGGCATCGTGAATCGTCATTGATGAAAAAGATGGTGGGAGAATGGCACCAACTTTCCCACCGAAAGAGGGGACTTGATTACTACGCGCAATGGCTCTTTCTCAACAAGGGAGATTTGCGCGAGTTCTTTGCTTCAACACAAGGGAAATGGGTTGCTCGATCGAAGTCATTGCCGGAAGGAAGTGGATTCAAAAAGGACTTGGAAAACCTTGCTCTAAAATATGACCCTGCCAATTGGAAATCAAAACCAAGTGACGATGGAGACGATGTGTGGACGTTGGAACTACCCGAAGAGGTCAAGAAACGAAACGAGCAGGTCATTGAAGAGAACAATAATCGGATTTTCTTGATGTCATTTCCGATTAATGCGAGGCGGATTATTGACGGGCAAATGATGCTTGGTACTGAATCTCTCGAAGAATTCTGGTCACAGGTGCGCAAAGTTGCAGAGATGAAATCGACGGCGGATGAAGAAGTAGTAACTATTGACGACGCAGTCGCAGGGGGGATCGCAGTGCTGATACGAATACATCGTGAATGGTTGAAGAAACATCCAGATAGGGATCGATGGTGCTCAGAGCGTCTTCGACAGATCGTCTCAAACAGGACCCGAGAGGAAACTGAAATTATTCGCTCAATAAGTAACTCCACTTGGATATGGGACTACTTCTGCGCCGAGGCGATTCCGATTTTGTGGTCTGAGAATATTGACTCAAAAGTGCTAAGACAAACGGTTGTGAATCTTGCGTTGAAGAGTCGAAACACGGTGACTCAAGCATTCTTTGCGTCGAGCGCAGGTGAGCGCATATTGCTTGGTGACAGTTTCCATCAACTTGAAAACCTTTTTTTTGAATGGGAGGTGCTACGTTGGCAGAAAACAACATTGGAGAGGACTGTAAGGTATAACGCAACCGTGGGGCATCAAGGAAGTCACATCAAACGATCGACGCCAGTTCGATTGCTGAGGTGGTTACTTGTAAATGCATTACGCTTTGACCCTGATGTCGGCCCGGTCAGAAGAAAGATGGCCCACATTGAAAAGAGAATGCATCGCTTAGAGCATGCATTCATTCTTGGTAGAACTACGGTGGAACGTGCTTATCTGAACACGCCATTGGTAGTAGAGCAAAATCCTAGAACACCCACGAAAGCGCATTGGGAAGGAAAACTCTTTGTCGAGAATCTTGACCTTAGTCGCATTCAAGCTGCTTTTAGGTGGTTGCCGTCTCTTGATTCTGCCAACAGTGTGGCTGAAAGAGAAGAGTGTAAAAGGTTTTGGTGGAATGCACTAGATGCGACTATCAAGCTAGTAGAAAGCGACAGAGATGAATACGGCAGAATTCGAGGAACGCCGTCCAGCTGGGATAGGTGGGTAATTGAAACTAGCGTTCGGATCATATTGGCCATGAAACCTAATGATCAACCAAGCAAGTTTTGGCAGGCAATTTTGGATCTTGGACCAGAGGCACATTATTGGACGGATGATTTCTTTACCGAATGGTTCAACATTGGGCTCGTAAACCCCAAGCCATTTTTCATACAAGAGTGGCGAAAAATGATTGAGTATGCTTTTGGTTCAGAAATTTGGAACTTTGAGAAAGCTCGCAGTTCCTTTGATCTCGAAGATCTTTGGTGTCAACTTTTTGGTCTTAATCCAAGTTTTATCAATCTACTTTGGATAAAGGGAAGCCAGCCTGCCATCGATCAAATCAGAGATTTTATAGAGAGGTGGGCCAAACATTTTCTCGTGAGACCCAGAATGGCGACAAGGTTTCTCTACTTCCTGGAGCAAGATGCTTCAGAATCTCTCCGACTCCCTGCTTTGCTTTGGCTTGAGCAAGCCGTCTCAAGTCATCATGGTGACTATTGGAGGGAGGATCATATAGAAGAAAGAACAGTATCTTATCTTGATTTGTGTTGGCGAAATCATCGAAAAGACCTGAGGTCAAACGCTCCCAATTTCACAAGTTTTAAAAGACTGCTCAAGATATTGGGCGATCGCCAAAACTCTGTCGCTCTTGAAATGCTTGACCAATTAGCAAAGGGTCTCTGAACGGACATGCCCGACATCGTTCAAAAACTTTGGGGATTCTGTAATACTCTCCGCCACGATGGAATAGGCTACGGGGATTACATTGAGCAACTGACGTATTTGCTATTTCTAAAACTTGCCGACGAGAAAGGTGTCTCCGTTCCGAAAGATTGCGCATGGCAACACTTGAAAAGTCTGTCGGGCACAAATCTAACAGACCATTACATCGTTGTGCTGCGCAAGCTTGCCAAAGAGAAAGCAATCCTCGGCGATATCTTTGCCGGCGCGCTCTCCAAATTCCGTGAGCCTGTAAACTTGAAGCGCCTCATCTCGCTCATTGATGAGACTGAGTGGTCAGAATTAGATGTTGACTTGAAGGCGGAAGCGTATGAAGGGCTTCTTCAGAAATATGCTGCAGAGCAAAAAGGGGCAGGCCAGTATTTCACTCCGCGTGAAGCGATTCGCGCAATCGTCCGCTGTATGAAGCCAGACTTTCGAGAAAATCCAGAATTTACAATTCACGATCCCGCTGCCGGAACAGCCGGATTTCTCATCGGTGCATTTGAATGGATGATGAAACAAACCAACGGCGGTGCTTCGCTTACACGTGAAAATCGAAAACGATTGCTGCAAAAAACTTATTCGGGCATGGACATCGTCCTCGAGACACGCCGCCTCGCCTTGATGAATCTCTATCTTCACGATGTTGAAGCTGTGATCTATTACGGTGACTCACTTGCCGAGGGCCCACATGTAAGCAAACGCTACAGTTGCATTCTTACTAATCCTCCTTTCGGCACCAAAGGTGCCGGCGAATCTTCGACCCGTGATGATTTCACAGTCAAGACCTCGAATAAACAATTAAATTTCATCCAGCATGTGATAACCATTCTCAAGCCCGGCGGACGCGCCGCAATGGTATTGCCGGATAATGTTCTTTTTGAAGACCACGCCGGCAAAGAAGTGCGCCAAATCTTGATGCATGATTGCAATGTGCACACAATCCTCCGATTGCCGATCGGAACATTTACGCCCTACTCCGCCGGCGTGAAAGCAAATGTTGTCTTCTTTAGAAAAGGGGTGAAGACGGAAGAGACGTGGATTTATGATCTTCGCACAAATGTTGATAAAATTGCCAAACGGAAGCCTCTCACGTCGTCCTACTTTGCCGACTTTGAGAAATGTTATGGGAATGTTCCGAATGTACATCCAAAAACAAAACGGAAAGAATCAGAACGCTTCCGACGCTTCACGCGTGCAGACATTTTGAAGCGAGACGACAACCTCGACATTTTTTGGCTAAAAGATGAAAGCTCTATTGACAGCGATAATCTACCAGAACCTGAAGATTTAATTGCAAGTGCTATCGACGAATTACAGTCGGCTGTAGATGAACTTAATGATGTGATGCTCATTCTCCAAAACGGCAATGGCAAGAAAAAAGAAACCAAGCGCTAGCTCCAAATACACCGCCGACTCACTCAACGAATTCCAACCCGGCTCTCGCAAGAAAATTCTCAAGAATCTTCTGGGTCTTACCAGCAGGCAGATGTTGGAGAATGCTGAGCTTGTTGGGTACATGAATGCAGAACGCGAGCTACTGAAACGCTTCGGGCCGCATCGTTCATTTACCGCTGAAGATATCAATATCATCCATCGTTTGTTCCTCGGGGCGATCTATGAATGGGCAGGAACATATCGGAGCGTGAACCTCTCAAAAGGTGGATTTCCATTTGCAACGGCGATGGCAATTCCCTCAGTGATGCGGAACTTTGAGCACAATGTTCTAAGAGCAAACACGCCGTGCACTGGCTCAACCTTGGATGAGATTGCACTCAAAATTGCCATTGTACACGTTGAACTTCTAATTATTCAGTGATGTTACGCAAAAGTGATTAAAAAGCGTCGTACATTGGAGTCGACCACAATGCAGGAGAATCCAATGAATAACTCGCTTCTTGATTTG
>JAGVPT010000189.1 GCA_020052095.1 Bacteroidota bacterium
CATGGTTCGTCGCATTAATTGCAAGCAACGAACCAATTGCATTGTTCGTCAAGTCCCGCTTTACTTCACGAGCCGCTCCGGCAAATCGTACAGGAAATGCCATCTCCAGCTTGACGTGATTCCTATCTCTGGCGCTAATCATCTTTTCTGCATCGCTCATAGTTGTCGTAATGGGTTTCTCGCACAGAATGTGCTTTTTTGCCTCTGCCGCTGCGATAATATGCGGGCAGTGCTTTGTATTCTCTGAGCACACTACCACTGCATCGACTGCGGGGTTTTTAAGCAGATTTCGAAAATCCGTGTACAACGCTCGTACTCCAAACTGCTTCGCGGCTTCTCTTCCGCGCTGCATGTTCTCATCGGCAACTGCTACTAATCTCGCATTCGGATTCCGAGCAATTGCACTGGCATAACCGTACGCATGCATATGGGCAAAACTGATTATTCCAATCCCAATCTTTTTCGACATGGAAATATTCCTTTTACAAATGAATGACTGATTGAGTCTTTACGGATTCGAGTGCAGCCAAGCTTATCTTCAAAGCCAACAGCGCCTCCTCTGCTCCTACTAGCGGCTTTCGATTCGAATCAATGCAATGAATGAAGTGCTCTATCTCCAAAGCATAGGGGGTTTTTCTCATCGTGCTCTTTGGAACTTCAACTGATTTTTCCGATGAAGGCATTGCGCCTCGGGTAACTCGCACAGCGACAGAAGTGCGGCTGTCAAATTCAACAATACCTTCGCTTCCAGCGACTTCGAATTTTGTGAAAAATGTCGGTGGCGAATACATCCAACTCCCTTCAAGATGAGCAATAATACCATTGTTAAATCGAAGCACTACCAGCGCGTAGTCTTTCTCCTTGTGGCCATCATAAGTCAGCGCCTTGGAATAGATGCGTTGAACCTTCCCAAAGAGCCATTGTGCATAATCCACGTCATGGATCATCATGTCAAGAATCACCCCTCCGCTTTTGCTTTCATCGCCGTACCATTCGCCGACGCTATGGGGGAAACTAGCTGCGCGAACAAACCGTGCAACTCCGACCCTACCTATTCGTCCTGAACGAATGATTTCCCTTAGCTGCAAGTACTCAGGAAAGAACCGCACGACATGTCCAACCATGAATTTGCTTTTTCCTCTTTTTGCGGCCGCAACAATTTCTTCACCATCTTCCAATGTTCGAGCAATTGGCTTCTCACAAAAGACATGTTTTGACGCTTCTAATCCCCGTAGAACGTATTCTTTGTGAGTGCTTGTTGGAGTGCAGACCAAAATAATCTGTACTGCGTCATCATGTAAAACCTCGTCAAACGAGGAATATGCCTTTACGCCGAATTCTTCAGCATACCGCTCAGCATTGCTTTGCCGGTTGTCAAATACACCAACGACCTTGACGTTTGAGAGAGACCTGCACGACCGCATGTGTTCTCTTCCCATGGTACCTGTTCCAATGATAACGACGTTGTACATCTAAGATGCTCCTTCAACTATTCTATAAAGTGAGTATTCTATCTACTGCCACTGAAATATCGTGAATGGATAATTCTGGAAAGCTTTTATATGTCGGTGCAATTTCAGCAATGAGATAGCCATCATATTGAATGTTTCTTAAGCTGGCAACAACTTCCTTCCAGTGCACATCACCGGCTAATAACTGGCAAAACCCTTTCGATGTTCCCACTGAAGTCTTGTAGTCTTTCACATGAACTCGCTTGATCCGATTTCCAAGAATCGGAACCCAATGTTCCGGATATCCAAATGCTAAAACGTTACCCACATCAAAACACGCTGCCACATTAGGCGAGTGTATGTCATCGATAAATGACCGCATCTCCAGTGGCGAAAGCAGAAATTTGTTCCACACGTTCTCCAAACAAAGGGTGACTCCGCGCCGTTCTGCATCAACTGCAACTTCGCGCATCGATTCCTGTGCAATTTCATAAACTTGATCGTACGGAACCGGTATGAACAAGGGATCAAAAAAAACGTCTACAGCCCCCGGCACAATAAGAACAGTCTCAACATTTAACCTCGATGCTATTTCAATCATCTGACGCACAATTGTTTTCGACTTGATTCTTGTTTCTTGATCTGGGGCGCTCAACGAGTACTTCCAAAAAAGTCCAGTCGTGATGCCGCAAATGTGAATACCGTATTCGCGAGCGAGTCTGACACAGCGATTAATCTCATCTGGCGATGCATCGAGGGATAGTTCGCCCTTTTCTTCAATCACAAGTTCTATTGCAGCAAAGCGATTGTCGGAAGCAAGCTGAAAAATCTCCTGAAGAGGCATCCCTTCAGGGAAAGACCAATGGTTGATTGCCTTTTTCATTGCACTACTTCTTTCGATTGGGTAATTCAAGAATTTTCAGAGTTTCACGGGCATTGCGTTGAATGAATTCCAGCGGCTCGCGCTTGACTACGTCTCGAAGCTTCTCAACTGCACCTCCATCGTTTATGCGTTTCAAAGCCGTGATCGCCGAATTTCGCACGGATGGCGATGAATCATCGAGCAGGTTGAGAATCGTTTCTAAAATGATTTGTCGTTGTTTGCCGTTCAAGGCAAACGTTGCTAGGCCAAGGGTTGATGCGTTTCTTATCTGAACAGGTTCACCTGGTCGTGTTTTCTGCAAAAGAACGGGAATAGCGCGATCATCGTTGAGATGGGGTAACTGAGCAATTGCAGCGGTTTGGACAACATACTGATAAGAATAGCCGTTCAGCGCATTCAAAAGAAAATCGAATCCTCGAATCGAATCCACTTGTGCAATTGAAGTAAGAGACACGGCTGCCACATAGTAACTCGAGTCTCGTTGATAAACGTCTCTTAAGAAGCGGGCTGTTGCATCCGTACGAATTTTTCCCATGGCTTGGACCGCGGCGCGGCGAACACGCGAATCAATATCTTTGTAGCCATCTGTTAATATGCTAAAGAGGTTTTTCCCATTTTTTCCAACCAGTACCAATTTCCCAAGTATTTCTGCACGAACACCCCAGAAAGGATCTTCCGACAATGTCTTCTTCATTGCATGTATCACGTCTTTATCATCAACATATTCCACAAGATCATCCAATACTTCAATTCGTCCACATGGGTCCTCATCATTCAGCAGTTGGTACAAGAGCTCTTGCTTTGTCCTTGCCTGCTCGACCGTGCACAGCAGCCAACTTCCCTCGTCGAATCGCACCATCAATGGCTTTTCTGGAAATGAAAAGGAGAACTCTTCCGACGCCTTCGAGATTTCAATGACCTGATGTCGTTTTTCTTTTGACGTTACAATGAGAAGATCGACTGGAGTTTTGAACACGGGTACTGAGTCGCTAAGAGTCTGCATCTGCTTCACACTTAGTGCAAGGACCCTCTTCTCTTTGTCCCACCGTGCCTCCACATGAAACTCTGGAAAACCTTTCTTGTATAACCATTGATCGAAAAACCAATTGAGATCACGCCCGACGGATTCATTTATTGCTTGCACGAATTCTTCGGTACTCACCGTTTGATAAGAAAATTTCTTGGCATAATGGTTAATTCCTTTCCAGAACACACTATCACCTAGGATGTGACGAAGCATTCGCAACACCAGACCCCCCTTGAAATACGCCAAACCATCGGGGAATTCCGTTGATGCGATTCTTTTATCGTAAACCATAATATTTTTGTAGCGCTGCCGGTCGTTGTTCTTTGCGTTGCACTTGCCGGCGCTGAAAAATGAATATGCAGCTTCGGCTATCCCAAGCCGATATTCTGTATATGCACCTGTAAAATAATTTGCAAATCCTTCATTCAACCAAGCATTTGGCCAATCTCTGCAAGTCAAGAGATCACCCCACCACTGATGTGCGAGTTCGTGCGCTATGAGATTGTCGCTTGAGATATCGAGATGTGCCCGGTTGTCATGAATTGTGTTATCCGTCAGCGTCGTTGCACTTGTATTTTCCATACCGCCAAACATGAAGTCAGCGATAACTGTTTGATCATATTTGTCCCAAGGATACGGAACTCCAATCTGCCGGGAAAAAAATCTAAGCATGTCTCCTGTGTGCTGAAATGATCGATGGGCATCACTCACCTGATCGGGATAAATATTGTAAAACAAAGGAATAGAATCTGCCATTTCCTTAAGCGTCACGTATTCTCCTGCAATGATTGAAATGAGATATGTGGAGTGCGGCTTTGATTGGAGATAGTGAACGGTTTTCGTGTGGGATTCCTCATGATTGCGCACATCAACAATTCGTCCGTTTGAGATTACAGAATATGAACTTCGAACAGTCGCTATCATTTCACTCGTTGCTTTGTCATCAGGAAAGTCATAGCAAGGAAACCAGTAGCGATTATCCATTGCTTGCCCTTGTGACCAAATTTGCCGTGGCTTCTTTGGATAATGACTGTCCGAAGCGATGAAATACAACCCGCGTTTCGGTTGACACGAATAACTGATGCGAATCGTTATTGTATCGAGTGGAGAAGTCAGGCGATCAAGCTTGACAATCAATTGCGTACTGTCGTATGTGAAAGGTATCGGCTCGTCTGCGGATAGCTTGACTCCATTGATCCTCATGTTGACGGCATCAAATGCAAACAGGTTTGAACTGTCTGACAAAGGGACAAACGTCAAAGAGGTAGTTCCCGTAACAGATTTCTTGTCATCATCGAAATTCAGATCAAGTTTGACGTGCAGTAAATCGTAGGTTCTTGGTGCTACGCGCTGCCCAGATTGGAAAGCAGTGCTATTCAGCGGTCTGCTGAGAAGTGCAATGAGCATGACCCGAGGTAATAATCTCATTGTCCTATGAAAACTCATTACTTTTTCCCTTTATTCTGTGCATGCTCACGAACAAGAATTGCATCAATTGCCTTCGAAGCGCTCCTGCACGCCTGCTCAGCGCTAATTTTTCCATAGAAAGCCGCTTCCATCTCTTTGAACAAAGCCTGAGTCCACTCCATCCATGTCGCGGTAAATTGCAGGTCTCTCGCATAGCTTGCCCCTTCTGGAATAATCGCCATATGTTTGGGAGGGGAAGTAGCATAAATGGTCGTCGCTACCGATTTCAAAGAAGGAATTAATGTTTTCATTTGAGCAAGACTAGTCTGTGCCTTTTCTCCCTGCATGTATCTGACAAGTTCCCATGCCTCTTCGGGATGTGCTGTATTTTTGCTAATGACATGTGTGAGGTCTACAAACGAGGTGATACGTTTTCCAGTGTGAGGACTCTTTGGAATCGGGGCTATATCCCATTGGAAAGCCGTGATCTTGGAATACTCAGGTACAAACGTTGACGTGTTGAACGTCATTGCCACCTGTCCCGTAGCAAATTCGTCCCCGCCAACCGACAGGAGCTGTCCCGCGGGTGGAGAAACATGATACTTGTGAACTAGGTCAACCATAAATTGAATCGCCTGGATAGCTGGAGGCTGATCGAGCAATGAATGCGTGCGGTCTTCACTAAGAATCGCACCTCCGTTCGAACAAATGAACGGGACAAGGTGTTCTTCAATTCTCCCTTGCAATGTGCCAATGCCCCATTGATCAATTTTTCCGTCCCCGTCGAAGTCTTTCGTTAGTAATTTCGCTGCTCTTAAGAGATCATCCCATGTCCATGTTTCTTTCGGATACGGAACGCCCGCCTTGTCAAAAAGAGTGATATTGTAGTAGAGAATTCCAACAGTCAGATCTTTTGGCACTCCAAACAGTTTCCCCCCAAAATCGAAAACTTCCGAATGCTTGTAGTATTTGGAAAAATCAATACTATCTTTCTTAACAAAGTCAGTCAAATTCAGGAATGCATCTTTTTGAGCAAAATTCACGAAATAGGCGCCACTCATCCAATACACGTCAGGTTCAGTTCTTGAGGCAACTTGAATTTGGAGTTTGTCCCAGTACGCTGGCCACGTCGAGGTTTCGAGTTGAACATGAATGTTGGGATATTCCTTTTCAAACTCGGCAAGAATCTTCTGATGCATGCTGATGACGGTGGGCGTTCCCCACATGTAGTATCGAATCGTTACCTTATCTCGTTGCGACTGGCCTGAACAACCCAGCGAGAGAGCAGAAAGAAACATCATGGAGAGCAGATACATTATCGTGCGCTGACGCATAATTGAACTCCTGCAATTAGTCTTTCATGCCCGTAAGTGCGACCGCCTGTACAAAATAACGTTGGACAAAAACAAAAACGATGATGATAGGAATTAGGGAAATAGCGGAACCTGCCATTAACCAATGCAGGTCAGTTCTATATTGTCCTTGAAAGGATTGCAAACCTATTGCAAGAGTTTGATTGTCAATACTGTTGAGATAGATCAGCGGGTTGATGAAGTCATTCCAGACTCCAACAAATGCGAAGACAGCCACTGTTGCTAGGGCAGGTTTTGAGAGGGGGAGAATTATCCGAAAGAATATTCCAAACGTGGAACAACCATCGATTCGTGCCGCCTCATCAAGTTCTGCCGGGATAGAAGCAAAGAACTGTCGAAGGAGGAAGATATAGAAGGCAGTTCCGCCTAGAAATGATGGAATAATGAGGGGGTACAATGTATCAACCATTCCGAGTGAATTGAAAATAATGAACCGAGGAATCATTGTAACATGTATCGGAAGCATCATTGTAGCCATCAATATAGAGAAAAGGATTTTTTTGCCCCGGAAACGGAGTCGAGCAAATGCAAATGCAACCATCGAAGCCGTGGCAAGTTCGCCGAAGACCGAGAATGCCGTAACGATAACGGTATTTTTCAAGAAAAGGGCAAATGGCATAATCCGCCACACTTCGATGAAATTATTCCACTCGATTGTCGGCGGCAGCAATTTGGGTGGGTAGAGCATTACGTCCCCCGGGCGCTTCAGAGACGTTGAGAGCATCCAAAGAAATGGAAACAAGAATAGTAATCCCCCGGTGAAGAGAATTCCGTGTGTGAGAGCGGTCTTTGGGTTCGAGGGCTTGCCTTTTTTCATAACGTCTGCGAAATTGACTCCAGTGGTGCTACCGCCGCAATCCCTCATAATAGATGAGCTGCTTTGAGAGCCTAAATTGAAGCGCCGTGAGACTCACAATGACAACAAACAACACCCACGCTTGTGCGGATGCGTAGCCCATCTTGAAAAACTGAAACGCATTTTGATACAAGTACAGCACGTAGAATAACGTTGAGTCGTTCGGACCGCCCACAGCCTGGGTGGAACTGCCTGCTGTTATTACATATGCAGGCGTAAAAATCTGGAATGAACCGATGATTCCTATCACCAAAACGAATAAAGTCGTTGGCGAAAGCATCGGGAACGTGACGTATCGAAACTGCTGCCAGTGATTCGCTCCGTCCAATTCGGCTGCTTCATAGAGGTGCTGCGGAATCGATTGGAGGGCAGCCAAATAGATTAACATCGGGCTGCCAATATTCCAAAGATTCATGATGATAAAAGCGGGCTTTGACCACACCTCACTTGTGAGCCAGCCTGGACCCTCGATGCCGAAAATGGAAAGAACATAATTCAACACTCCAAACCGAGGGTTGAAGATCCATGCCCACAGAATCGCAGTCGCAACCCCTGAGGTAACTACAGGCAAATAAAAGATCCCTCGGTAGAGTGTTACAGCTCTGAGCTTCCTATTCAAAAGTATGGCAAGAAACAGCGCAAGAAGAGCCGAGAGGGGGACGCTTAAAAAAACATAGTAGGCGGTGTTAAAGAGAGATACCCAGAAGCGTGGATCATGAAACAGCATATTTTGGTAGTTCCGAACCCCCACCCACTCGGGCTTATCTACAATTGACCATTGAGTCAAACTAAGAAACAGCGATCCAAGCATTGGACCTGCCGTGAACAACAGAAACCCCAATAGCCATGGAGAAAGAAAAAGGTAAGCTATAAGTCGTTCTTTTCCTAAAAACTTATACTGAGAGTGACGATGAGTCAATATCGTATCACCACTTTTATGGTTTCCTCTGGACTTGTCTCTATGAGATTATATGCCTCTTCTATTTTCTCGAAGGGAAATTCATGGGTGATAAACCCATCAGTTCTGAGTTTCTTATTCGTCAATAGATCAAGCACCGTCAGTTTCACACGCAAGTAGTCCCATAAGGGAGAATCCCGATGTGGACAATTCCAAACGCCCATACTGCCCAACATTGTCAGCCGGTTATGATGCCATTCAGCCCCGAAGTCCAATGCAGAACTGTCCCCCTGATAGTAACCAAGTGTCACAAGAGTGCCTGCCTTTTGCACAGATCGTATCGCCTGAGCCAGCGAAGGGTAGCTTCCAGAGCACTCCAGTGCAACATCAACCCCTTTTCGCCTACCGTGTTTCTTGATCTCAAGCGCGGCGTCGCACACCATTGGGTCAAGTGCAACGTCTGCACCGAATGCTTGAGCTGCCTCGCGACGCATTTTGATGGGATCGACCGCATACACAATTTTCGCCCCATTCAATTTTGCCAACTGCACTGCCAATAGGCCAATTACGCCCAAACCGAATACAGCAACCTCGTCTCCGACTTTGATTTTTGCGTCGTGAATCCCGATCAGCGCAACTGTCCCCAGAGCCAGGAAGAGAGCCGATTCCACCGTGCATTCAGGCGGGAGTTTTATGAGATTCTCTTCCTGAGCAACATTCGTTTCACGATGCTTGAGATAGCCATGAACCTGATCACCCGCTTTCAAAGTTGAAACACTCGTTCCCACTTCAATAACTTCGCCAACCATTTCATATCCAAGCATGAGTGGATAGAAATTTTTTCCCTTTCTGGGCAGAAACAGTCGTAACTCTTGATCAAATTCTTTTTCAAACATGGGGGTTGTTCCACGAAACAAATTTAGCTCGGTCCCATGACTGATACCACTGAGAATGCTTTTCACGCGGACTTCTTTTGGCTGCAATGGTAATTCTTGATAATCATGAAATGTGATGTCGTATGGTTCAGTCACCAGAAATTCTTTTGGCATAATGTACCTTACATTAGTTTGGATATATCGAATGGTGAATACAAAAGTTAATTCTCAATCTTAATCGCTCTTGGATGAACTGTCGCACCGTACTTTTTGAACCACGGATAAAGGTCTCTATGAACGGCCTTAGATAGATAGTAAATAAAATCGTCAAGGGAAAGAGTTGGTTCGTCAGGGCTAGTTGAAGCTCTGGGCACGCTCGGATCATTACGGCAAAGACGTATCAATGTAATAAATGCTCCCATCCCATAGTCGTCGTACAGAACTTTCAAGAGCCAACCAACCTTCTTATCGAGAAGCCGTTGCCGTACCGGATCTGCAGTTTTTTCAGTAATATCGAGGGAGTCAAGATAGGGGTCGATATTTCTAACCTTCTCCACTTCGGTGTTCCAGTTCTTTTCAATTTCCGATTTCGGGTACAATTGTAATTTCCTTGCGATGTAGTCATCTGTAAAGGTCGTCCAGCCATGCGAAAAGTTGCGCGGCGTTGGAAGTCCCCAGGCGTGAACCATTTCGTGACCCATTACTCCCAGAACACGATTTGAATCGGTTAAACATCCTATTGCAACTACATTTTGTTTTGTCCAATGATATCCACCTCCCCCGGTAGGTAAAGCTTGAATAATCACGCGATCGTAAGGCTCGCATCGAAGCATATCAAAGATTGTTTGATACATTACAGGATATTGTTCGATGAGAAAACGGACATGTGATTCCAAAGCTTCGCTGTACTGAAATACGATAGACTCTTTCTGAATTTGTTTCTCGGGCCAGATGAAATCTGAACCCTGCTCGTCCCAATTCGGTTGTAAGTTCGGACGATTCGCCGTTTCGTAATCCCATCCTTTATGCAATTCTATCCCGGGAAAGATTTTTTGAGGATTCTTTCCGGCGAATTGAAAACGTTTTTGAGAATGTTCACCTGCCCATTCAAAAAGTTGAATGAAGAAGCGGGCATTGCTTGAATCATCAATCGTTTGGCAGAATCGATAGTCCGAGATCACCACAATCCTCCCTTTGCCAAAATCTCGAACTGCGATGACAGCGCTACCCGCACTATCGGTAACAAGTGCTGCTGCTTCAGCCGGAATCTTAACGACTCCAGCAGTCGGGTTTTTGTCTCTCGTGATGAGCGAGTAGAACTCACTCGTCATCGCGTGATCCTTCACTCTGAGAGGCAAGTGACCTTTTTGGGACTGAAATTCAAACCCGAAGGCAGCAGCCAAACTGTTCATACTCCAAGTTTCGAAAGAGAGATTTTTTCGCTTGAGCACACCAGCGGCATCATTCCCAGAACCAATTAGAACCAATCCACCTCCGCCCTCAACGAAAGCCTTCAAGTCGCCTATTTGGGAATCGGTATAAGGCACATCGCTCCAGCCCTGATGCGTGACCACAACATCGCAATTTCTGTAGAGGTCTCGGTTAAGGGTTGCACTGGAAAGCGTTCCAAGGAAGTCATTGTATTTAAGAAAGAAACCAACATGGAGAACGACAAACAAGAAATCATGGCTCTGATCTACAAGGACATTGGGACGAAGACTTTTTGCCTTCTCTGCTATATCTGATTGTTGAACATCTCGCGTCGCAGTTGAAATGGTAGAATTCACTGTCACACAGAGTGCGACGCAGAAAACAATGATCTGAAAAATTCGACGACTTTTTTTCACAACAATCCGCGTCCCCGGTATATAAGTTGAAGAAACACCTCAAAGGGCGACAATATTTTCATTGTCGCCCTTCTGAGGTTTGCTGGCAAGAAGCAATATAGCTATTTATTATTATTTGAGGAGAATCAATTTCTTCGTCGAGACAAATTTTCCTGCCTCAATTCGATAGAAATACGCACCGCTTGCCATGAGATTTCCGCCCGAGCTTCTCCCATCCCACTTGACTACATGCTCACCGGCTACTTGATTGTCGTTTATCAAGGTGCGTACCTCCTGGCCTAAAGCATTGTAGATTCTCAGCACAACATGCGATGTAATCGGGACCGAATATCGAATTGACGTGCTGGGAATGAAGTCTCCTCGACGCAAGCGTCGAGGTATCTGAGTTGAATAAAAGATCTGATCATACTTTATGACCCCGATGCAAGCATCGAGGAATTCTTTAG
>JAGVPT010000079.1 GCA_020052095.1 Bacteroidota bacterium
CTAAAGAATTCCTCGATGCTTGCATCGGGGTCATAAAGTATGATCAGATCTTTTATTCAACTCAGATACCTCGACGCTTGCGTCGAGGAGACTTCATTCAGACTGCCATCCCACGTTACGGCCACGTGATGCCATTCGCTTAAGGGAAAAATTAGACTGCTTTGTGCTATGAATGCGCCAGTAAAAATCAAGCCCCCCGAAGAAGCAAAATGGAGAGTATAACTGTTATCACCCTTTGTAAGCACGCTTGCCCATTGTACATTGGCAAATTTCTTGACCCATGCTTCAATCGTTATTGACGATGTAATATGAAGAGAAGGATTATCTGGTACCGTTACGTACTGATTCGACCCATTAAATTGAAGTGCATAATTTGTCTGGGCTTGCATGTAACTGAATTGCAACGCCAAGAACGCAATAATGCTAACGAGTTGTCGCAAATCCGCATATCTCTGTTTCATTGGAACACCCTCCTTTTTGTTTGCTATGAATTCATTTCGTTAATGCAAATTGCAATTTTCCCTCGGAGTCGACAGCCAGAGCGTGATCAGAATAGTAGTGCTGACACCACGGCAATGCCAATGCCTCTGGACTTTGGTCCCATGATATCCTCCTTCGAAGACAATGAGTGTTTTCCGAAATCCACGATACCATTCCGATAACTATTCTTGATGGCTCACTTTAAGATCATTCCGTTACCATCCTCGCAAGACAAAGTGCCAAGGACTTTTTCTGCGCACTGCGCATCATTCCTCTTTGATCGGCAATCCCGTGGTCGGATCGAACCGTGTTTTGGGTTTCTCCACAGGCAAACCAGTTTCCGGATCAATTCTTTGACGCGGTGCAAGAGGAAGTTTTTCCACGACCGGAGCGGCTTTTTCTACCGCAGGAGGAAGTTTTTCTCCTACGGGAGGGAGTTGTTCTCCAACATATTTCACCAGATCCCCTTCCACGGTGTACGTTTTCAAATCCTCATATAATGGAAACATTGCAATGAAAAATAACGGCGGAAAAACAAACGCCCCCGCAACTCCCATACCTATCGGCAGAACGAAGTCTCCTAATGCGGCTTCTCCTTTTATCTTCACGTTCACAATCGCATCTCCTTCCTCGGTGGCAAGTTCGGGCTGGAGCATTTCATCAAGGTAGGGGCTTCCGCTTCCGGGGTTAATACGCACGAGAAAAAGAAATGGGATTTTTTGCTGAATCTTAACATGTTTTATGATTCGATATTCTTTGTTAATATTGGACGTCATACTCACGACTTTATCCCCCCCGACGGAGAGAGACACGGAAGTGAATGATGCACAGCCTGTGCCGAGAAGAGACGTCGACAACAGCGCCCATCCCAGAATCAATTTTCCGGTGCTCGATTTCATTGTGTATCCTTTCCTCTCGATAATGACGTTTATTTCAGAAAACTTAATAACTGACGTTAAGTAGAGTTTAGAAGCTTTGCCACCAAGGCACTAAGACACAAGAACTATTCGAGGAAAGCTTCATTTTGTCATATCCCATAATAAAAAAGGTTGTTTTTCTTAGTGACTTTGTGACTTCGTGGCAATAAAATTGGCGTTTTGCGTGATATGAGCTAATAGTGCAGCCCAAGAACAAAACCGATACACCCATTGCCAAAAATGGTCTGCTCCGGCAAATTGGCTACGGCAGGCACTTTCTTTGGCGGATAGTAAACAAAGTCTGCCACCACGCCAAGCGAAAGCGATTCGTGAAAATAGTAATTGAATTCTCCAAACACGATGGCGCTCAAGGTCCTTTCTTCCACGATTTGTTGAACGGTCTGGAGGCCAAACCCCGTGTTAGTGCGGGTGTACGCCTGGTAATTAAAGTTTACGATCCCGATTCCGCCGCCAACACTAAAATCCGTTTGGCTCGGCAAGGTGCTGTAAAATGGTTTGTATTTGCAAACGCCATAGTATCCGACAACGTCCAACGAAGCGCCAGACGACTGAAAATAGTAATTCCAATCTGATATCGACGGCTCGCCGCTCCATTGCACTGCGCCGCCAATTTCAATATCAGGCTCCACTGAGTATGTCAACTGCACTTTGCGCAGCCAATTGAACTCACTCAAGCCAGTTTCACCATAACCATAGGCATTGCTTCCCATCGCATTTTGAAAATCTTTCGAGGCTTGTGTGTACACATGCCCGCCTTGCACGCTGAAATGAAAATTGCGAGAATCCGACTCCCCGGAAATAAGCTCATAAAATTTCCTTCGTGAAGTTCTTTTCTCAAGTTCGCTTCCGGTGAAAGCAAAAGAAGTTTCGCCATCTGAAAACTTCACAAAATATCCTATGCCCCCGCCAATGCCAACCCCCAGAAAAGCAGCAAGGAGCAAGCCAGCACCTTTAGAATACGTCTCTGTCAAGTATGCAGTTGGTTGGCGATCATAGCGATTGACTTGGCCGAGAAGCCATGTGCTAACGTATGTTCCGATAAGCGCGCCGTGGAGAAAGCCGTTCCCTCCTTCATTTTGGGGCAGAACGACAACCCTCGCCAAATCTTCCATAAGAAATTTCTCGGTTTGCCTTCCTGAAAATAATACGAGAGTATCATCTTCAGTTCCGACACGAATCCCCACAACGTAGCCGCTTATGCCTTTGCCGTATTTTGGAAAAATCAAAGCGCGCTTCAATTTTTCCTGCTGGGACCAAAGCACTTCCGGCACGAGACTTAGACTCAGCAGAATCAAGAGTATGATAATTTTTGTCCTCGCAGTGTCCATTTCCTGTAGCTCCTAGAAACGCGGTGGAAACATTATAAAAAGGAGGACGAGAATCGCCAGAGCAATCACGGGAAATCCAAGGAATACTAACAAGATGGTACGTCCTGCATCCACTTCTGATTTTTCAATTTGCGCGTCCAGAACTTTCTCTGCGTCGATTTCAACGGAACCCTTATCCCACGTGTTGCCGACGATCATCAGGCCAGTTGTTTGCCCTACATTTCTCTGGACATAACGCCCCCCGGCCGGATCGAACAGAATGAAGTGGCCATCCTCAAGAATCACCGAGATAATTTTCTCGTCATTCCAGTCTTGAAGCTCATCTCGAATAATTGTCTGCTTCGTCGTCGTTGCACAACCCGATATCCAAAAACAGTACACGCAGAGCGTCATTACTGCAATAAGCCGATGCATCGTAAACGCACCCTTTCATCTCACGGAAATTCTATCTCCACTTCCTGGAAAAAGCTTTCGTATCCTAACCATCCTCCGAAAATACCGAACACAATCGCCACGACCGTTTGCGCTCTCGATGATACCTCATCAAACGCAAGTGTTCCCGCGCCTAAGCCAAATCCGGCAACAAGAGCGCTGGAAACCACCACCAAAATTCCTTCCGCAAATCCGGGCTTCAATGTAAGCGAGCGAATTGTTTGCGTGGGAAATTTTTCTTCTGCGCCGTCTATCTCGAGAACGAATTCGGTACCATTAGCGCGAACCAGCGTTCCGGCTCGCGGCTCGCTCGCTTTGAAATTGAGTGTCACCGTTTTGCCGAGGACATCGCGAACAAGTTTTTGTATTCTCATGTTCTTCCCAGACTGAGAGAGATCCTGGCCTCGTGCCTTCGAGACACTCATCACGGTGAGAACAGCGCATAAGAAAATAACGGGGACAACTCGCATGATACACCTCGTTCGCATAAGAGTTCTCTTCTTAGAATTCTAGGATTCTCCAGAAGATCTCAAAATATGGGTCCTTGAAATGGATCCCGATACGGAGACTGTTGTTCACTGCGTAGAGAAGTCCGAAATCGAAATCGACGGTTCGATATTCTCCTTCCAGGCCGTCCAGGATGAGTGGCGTATCACGGAAGTAGTCCCTTAGCACCTGATCCAATGTCCTGAAACGATAACCGTTGTCCGCCCAAACGTTTGCCGCAAGTTTGAGATTTTTCGTAAGGTCATACTCAAATGCAGCCCAGAATCGGAATGGCACTTTGCCGATCGTTTCATTTGTCCATGTGTATCCGGTATTAAGGACCTCGTTCCGGTAGAATGGGAGAGTATTAGTCCGAAAGCCGAGATGGTATCCCATCTCGCCACGTCCCGACTCGAGACTCCAGCGCTGTGAAAGGACAAAATATATCTCAGAATAGAATGTGCTTTTGTAGGATTTTGCGAGCGCATCCGAAATCGAGAATTTATCGATCTCGTTGATCTTTTTTCCCGCCGGTTTATCCTCTTTGATGTATCGTGCGTACTTCGCGATCACCGCGGTCATATCGTGATGACTGTACATGTCAGCGCCGACAGCCGCGGCAATCCTGCTCGACCCCGTTCGCTTGCTGTATAGTTGAATTAGCGGCTGGAGATTCAGATCGCCTGAGAAATTGTTTCCGAACGATGTCCGGACCATGAAATTGTCGGTGAAGCCGTAGCCAAGCGACAGCGCACTAATATAGAGCGTGTTCGGATCAAGCGGAAACGCCGTCGGGTCGAAAAAGATGTCGGTAAGAACGACGTCGCCGCGATAAAAAGTCTTCTTCTCTTCAGCCCACGAAACAAGTTTCCCGCCGTGAAAGCGATTCATGTCCTGAATGTCCTTCTTGCTGACAACGACATCGCCATACTTGGATCGAAGAGTGATCTCTTCCATCGTTTCTCGCAGCACCGGACCGACATAACGGCTGGCATCTCGTTTGGTGATCTCGGCAGTCTCTTCCAAAATATCTTTTGTGGGAATTTTCAACACACCGTCGGAGGTTTCGATGTCGCAAACGTCGTTTTCAATTTTTGTAATAGTGCCTTGAATGATGTTGCCGTCCACGAGATGAAATCGTTTGGACATTCCAACTTCAAGATATTCGGCGATGAGTAACTGCGTTTTTACCTCTTGTGTGGTCCGTGGCTGAAGCGGTGGAGCCACCTCGTTTTTCTGGGGAGGCTGAACGGCTGGTTCAATTTTCGGGGCTCCCAGGGGGGTGATTTCCGAGGGTGTGGGGGCAATGCTGTCAACTTAAGGGAATTCTAAGAAAGAAAACCGTATTTTCAGAGGAAAACCATGGCCAAAAAAAAATTACAATATTTGAGAGTATTC
>JAGVPT010000051.1 GCA_020052095.1 Bacteroidota bacterium
CTAAAGAATTCCTCGATGCTTGCATCGGGGTCATAAAGTACGATCGGATTTTTTATTCAACCAAGATACCTCGACGCTTGCGTCGAGGAGATTCATTTGCACTGCCATCACAGTTTGCGGCGTGCGGATGACGTGGTTGTCTTCATAGAAATCCATGAGGATGTCGAAATTTCGGTTTGAGACATAATAGAGATAGTCGCCATTTTTATCGAAACATGGATAAAGATTATCGAAGAAATCATTGGTCACTGCGTATTTTTTGTTCTGTTCAAGACTGTAAACATGGATCTGGCTGTTTCGATTATACTGAACAAAACTGTAGCAGATCCATTTACTGTCCGGCGACCAACTGTAATCGCTCGTTTCCCAGAAGAATTCATCGTTCTTCAGTTGATTGGACTCGTCGATCTTTGTCAGCTTCTTCGTCGCGACGTCGAGAACGAATATCGCTAAATCCTTATTCCCGAAGAGAATCTTTTTCCCGTCTGGGGACCATTCAGGATGATAAACCATACGATCCAGATTCGTCGTCAATTGCGTCCATGCTCCTCCTTCGACGTTCTGGGTGTAGAGCTGATACTCGCCGGACTTGTCCGAAAAGAAGGCGACTGTTCTTCCATCGGGCGAAATCCGGGGATATCGTTCCCGCGTTCCGGGAGACTTCGTAAGGTTTTTCGTCTCTCCTTTTTCCACAGGAATGACGAAGATGTCCCCACGCGCCTCGATTGCCACCTTCTTCCCGTCATTCGACGCATTAACACCCTGGATGTACTCTTTCGGGTTGATGGACTTTTGCCTAATCGTCCATCGATCGGAAGGACATTGAACGGAAACTTTTTTTACTTCTCCGCTTGCAACATTCAGGAGATGGATGAATCCGTCCTGCAGGAATACAATCGTTTTTCCGTCTGTTGATGGCATCATAACATCGACGTCATTGTACGCCGTGATCGCATCGATTTTCTTCGTTGTTAGATTCTCCTTGTAAAGATTCGATACGCCGTTCGTCCGATCGGAGACAAAATACATCATATCGCCGATCCACATAGGGTAAACATTCTTTCCTACGTAATCTGAGATGGGTGTGAAGGCTGCTGTAGTAAAATCATACATCCAGATATCAGGATACTGCCCTCCTTTATAGCGTTTCCAGTAGTTTTCTTCGTTTCCTCTTCTTTGATAGAGCATTCTTTTGCCGTCCGCAGAGAAACTGCAAAGCCGCCCCCGGTCAATCGGGAGCCGCTCCGGTGCGGAGCCATTTTTATTCACAAAATAGAGATTTGGATCGCGACCGATGTAGTTTTCGACCAATGACCGATAGACGATCCTTTCTCCGTCGGGCGTCCAGCAGACCACCAGCGGAGTCCCAGGTTGATAGGTCACTCTCACAGGTTCTCCACCTTCAGCCGGAATGACATACACGTTCGCCGAACCGTCATAGTTTCCAGAGAAGGCAATCCATTTTCCATCCGGTGAAAATTTTGGCGTATTTTCAATTCCAGGAGCGTTGGTGATACGCCGGGCAGCGCCGCCTTCGGTTGTCGTAAGCCACAGATCCCCTTCATACGAAAAGACTATCTTATCTCCTTTGATATCAGGAGACTTCATGAATCGGGCTTCGTTCTCACCATTCGTGATCCCGAAAAACACGACAATCCCTATTAGCATGATCAAAAATCGTTTCATGTGTAGACCTCTATTCAATAGTAAGATGTGGAATGGCCGCCAATGAACATATGGGTTGAATAGGCGTGAAGTTGGATTTGAAAAAAATACCGATTTCGATTTGGAGAATCAACCGCATAAGGAAATGTGGTTTAGTAGCTCAGTTTCATTGGAACGGAGAAAGACACTACTGGAATTGTTTGCCACCACCCCTTAGTCCCCTCCTCATCCGAGGAGGGGACTAAGGGGTGGTGCTAGCGAGAAGATGAAGCCCCGAAGAGACACAATGAGGAGATAATGTTTAGATCTCGTATTATGCCTCATCGCTCACTTCGAATCCAGCTTCGCAATCGCGGCCGACGCAGCAATCACTTTTGCGGCGCCAGAGCTTTTCAATGCCCTAGTCACAGATTGAATCGTTGAACCGGTCGTGATAACATCATCAACTATCAGCAGTGTCTTTCCCTGAACCAGATGTCTATTGAGCGGTGAGACCTCAAATGCATCGCCCACATTCTGGTTCCGCTCTTCGGCAGAAAGATGAGTTTGGGATACGGTGTTCTTCAATCGCTTCACTAAGGACAACGCCACCGGACGATGAAGAACCTGTGCAATTCCTTGACACAGGGCTTCGCTTTGATTGTAGCCGCGTTCTCTCTGCTTAAGTTTATAGAGCGGGACCGGTACAAGTGCATCGATAGCACACACATCGGTCTGAGCTTTCATCATCGCTCCGATATGCTTGCCGAGTTCGATTCCGAATATTGTGATTGCGTCGTACTTCAAGGAATGCACAAGTTTTTGAAATACACCACCCTCCTGGAAATAGTAACACGAATAGAATTCATCGATGGACCCATCCTCCAAGAACCGCTCACGCATTACGTGAACGGTGTGATCGTCAGGATGAATCTTCTCAATTGACTGCCAGCAGGTGTGGCACACGCGTGATTCTGTATCGGCGAGGCGATTGTTGCATGAAAAACAAAGCGGCGGGAAGAGAAATTCTTTGACCGGCGAAATGCAAATCGCAATAAAAGAGCGCGTTCTCAAAAATCCCCCCATAAACTCCTATCGTCCCTTCCCCTCCGTCAATCGCTGAATTTCATCCCGCAACTGAGCGGCCCGTTCGAACTCCAGATCCTGCGATGCTTTCAACATTTCGTTCTTCAATTCCTCGATCAGATCCGCTTTTTGATCCGCAGTGAGGTATTTTACGATCGAATCCGCGACTTGCGGCAAATATTCCCGATCTTTGCGCGCATCGCGAGACGACTTCACGTCCGCAACTGCAGTCGAGGCCATCACCTCATCGTACGATTTATAGATAGTTGTCGGCGTGATGTTGTTCTCTTTATTGTAGCTGATCTGTTTTTCTCGACGACGTTGTGTCTCATTCATCATACGCCGCATGGAATCGGTAATTTTGTCGGCGTACATAATCACTTTGCCGTTCGCGTTGCGTGCCGTTCTCCCGGCAGTCTGGATGAGCGACCGCTCCGAACGCAGGAACCCTTCCTTATCAGCATCCAAGATTGCCACCATTGAGACTTCGGGGAGATCCAATCCCTCGCGTAACAGGTTCACACCCACCAGCACATCGAAGTTGCCCAATCGAAGATGGCGCAGAATTTCAACCCGCTCAAGAGCATCAATTTCGGAATGGATGTATCGTACTCGTATCCCGATATCTTCGAGATACTCCGTCAGATCTTCCGCCATGCGTTTCGTGAGTGTCGTAACGAGGATCCGTTCTTTGGCTGCAGCTCGCTTGCGAATTTCCTCCACCAGATCGTCGATCTGATTTTTCACCGGCCGGATCTCGACCTCAGGATCGATGAGGCCGGTCGGACGGATCACCTGTTCAACAAACGCCCCTTTGCATTTTTCCATCTCGTAGGGACCTGGGGTCGCGCTCACAAAGATCACCTGGTTGACCATTTGTTCCCACTCATCAAACTTGAGGGGACGATTATCGAGCGCGGAAGGGAGGCGGAATCCGTATTTGACAAGCGTCTCTTTGCGCGAACGGTCGCCAAAATACATTCCGCCTATTTGAGGCACAGTGACGTGCGATTCATCTGCGACCAAAAGAAAACCCTTCGGAAAATAGTCCAGAAGACAATATGGACGCGATCCCGGCGGACGTCCGGCGATATGTCGGGAATAATTTTCTATCCCGCTGCAATACCCGACCTCGCGCATCATCTCAATGTCGAACCGCGTGCGCTGTTCCAATCGTTGAGCCTCCAACAGAAGATTCTGCGATCGAAGCTCCTCTAATTGTTCGTGCAATTCCACCTCGATCGCTTTGATACCGCGCTCCAACGATTCGCGCGTTGTCACAAATTGCTTGGCGGGATAAATGACATCGTATTCTTTTTCGCCGATAATCGCCCCATCCGTTTTGTCGATTGTGGAGATCTTCTCAATGATGTCGCCGAAAAACTCTATCCGGATCGCCTCTTCGTTTTCGTACGCCGGGATCACCTCGACCACATCGCCCCGGACCCGAAAGGTCCCGCGGGAAAACTCGTAATCGTTTCGTGAATAATAAATGTCGAGAAGTTTCCGGAGAAGAACGTTCCGTTCGATTTTATCACCTTTCTTCACGACAACCATCAGTTGCATCCATTCATCGGGCGCTCCAATGCCGTAAATACAGCTCACCGATGCCACCACAATTGTATTCGGCTCGCCGCTCAGCAAGGCGCTCGTCGCGCGTAAACGGAGCCGGTCAATTTCATCATTGACGGATGAATCCTTCTGGATGTATGTATCCGTCGTCGGAACGTATGCTTCAGGCTGATAGTAATCGTAATAGCTGATGAAAAATTCGACGTGGTCTCTCGGGAAGAAACTTTTGAATTCCGCGTACAATTGTGCCGCGAGGGTCTTGTTGTGGGACATGACCAACACAGGCTTGTCGAGTTGAGCGATGATATTCGAAATCGTGAACGTCTTCCCGCTTCCCGTCACACCCAGAAGGGTCTGATATTTTTCGCCCCGACGTAAGCCCTCAAGGAGTTGCCGAATTGCTTCAGGTTGGTCGCCTTGTGGTTTATAATCCGAAACCAGTTGAAATGGCATTGAACCCTTCTTATGTACCCTTCGGAAGGTTTAAATGCTACCGAAGGGTTATTCGATGACTTGAAGCTGTGTTAAAAATGCCCTGTCGTTTGCACTTCGACGCTCCCGACTTCGTCGGGATTGCTCAGGGTGAACAGCTCCCTTGCTCATCCTGAGTAAGTGAGCGAAGCGAACGCATCGAAGGATCGCTTATCTTTTTTTGAGATGGGTTCTAATGTGAAGCCCGTTGCAATCTGTCCATCAATGCGAGGCCTATTCCTCTCGCTTCGACAGATTGGCAATAGATGACTGAAATTTTCGCTTCATCGCACTCACGAAGAAAAGCGAAGAGCGCGTGAGCGTATTCCTTTGGAGTCCCGCAAACGCGATGAAGAAGAAAATCGTTCGATCGACCGAAGGATCTGATACCAATATATGCTGCCCGCGCAGTCGATTTGATTTCTGCCGGTTGCGATACAATGGTAACACGAGCCTGCGGTGAGTAGTGCCGGTACTTCATTCCCGGACTTTTAGGCTGCTCTTTGCTTTTCCTCCCCGACAGCCGCGTCGAAGGCACGATGCGCAGCAGCTGTTCCAGCGTAATTGCGCCTGTCCGGAGAACGACCGGCACTTTACTGGTGCAATCCACAACCGTTGACTCCAACCCAACCCGAGTCTGTCCCCCTTTCAAAATACAACTGATGCGGCCATCCATATCTGCTAAGACATTTTGCCACGTCGTGGGACTTGGCTTACCCGAAAGATTGGCCGACGGCGCGGCGAGGGGAACACCGCAGTCTCTTAGAAGGGCTTGGGCAATAGGATGATGGGGCATCCGAATCGCGATGGTCGGCAATCCCGCGGTGGCGATCATCGGGACAGAATCATTCTTCGGGAGAACGACGGTGAGTGGACCGGGAAAAAAATGTGCGATGAATTTTTCTGCTGACGGCGTGATCCGCTTTGCAAGGAGTTCTATATCGCCGACGTTGTGAACGTGAGCGATGAACGGATTATCGATGGGGCGCTTCTTCGCTATAAAGATCTTTCGGAGCGCATTCTCGTCGAAAACGTTTGCGCCGAGGCCGTAGACGGTTTCTGTTGGAAACGCAACGATGTCCCCCTGCAAAATGTATTTTGCCGCTGTTTGAGGAGACCTTGTCAGCAATGTGCGCATGGGATAGTAAAGATGAGTTGGCCTCTTTGCAGTTCAGTGTTTTGAATGATGAACGCACAGCGTACAGAAACAAATCATTGTTTGAGCCTGCCGAAAAATCTCAAAGAAATGTCAGAATGACAATCGTGAAATAGATTTTTAGGAAGTCTCTATTTTATAGCTCATCAATCGGCCGGCGCCCGGGGAACCCATCGTCAATTGCATGCCAAAACAAGATATCGTCCTCGCCAAGCAAGAAACAGAGATACACTTCTTCGCCATTTTCTCGCACATGGGGAAAATCGATTAGTCCCTGATCCAGCCCTTTCACCTGAATCCCATCGTTCGAAAGCATCTTCACGATTTCCACAAGGCGTTCCAATTCCTGCGGATAGTAGCGCTCGCCGTTCGGTCCGGATCCGCCAAAATAGGTATGACGGTATGCGTCGAATCCTTTATCATTCAGCGCCTTCTTGAGACTCACCAGTTCTTTGATAAGCGGAATAATCGCCATCAACTTGGTGCGGGCCTGGTTCAGGGTGAAGTGCTTCGGATGAAGAAGAGTACTCATCGTTCGTCTAACCTTCCGACGGTTTGCTCCAACTCCGTTATGCCGCCGGATTTTCTTTCCCCCCGGTGCGTGCAACGTTCAGGTATGCATCGCGGACGAATTCGGCGGCGTTCGCCGCGAAGGATTCAGGTACCATTCGCTGCAACTGCTCAAACGTGATAGGATTTCCGCCGGCAGAAATGCTCAGATTCGGGTTAATGACGATCATTCGCGCTGCACCGGCACACTTTAAGAGAACGCTGGCTTTTACGTTTGGGAATGTCGCTTCGATGACCGGCTGAACAAGAATGGGCACGCCCAGCGCTTTCATCGAATCAACGCTTTCGGCCTGTACTTCAAGGTTATTGGATTTGAGGAATTGCAGTTGCTCCAGAATTACTTTTCGGGTAATCACTGCAATGTCATTAGCCACTTGAGTAAATTTGGCTTGCTCTGCGGTGAACTTATTCCATTCTTTCACCGTGTTAATGAGAAGAGCTTTGGTTGCGTCGGATATCATGGAGGTCTCCTTATTACGTTCATCTGTTTGAAGTCTAGAATTTACACTAGCACTTTTCCGTTATTCATGATCATTGTTTCATCCAACCATACTGTGGGATGGGTAATAAGTCCGTCGAGGTGGCTGGCGACGCGGACCGATCCGCCCATAGATTTGTTGTCGCCGAAAGCGATGTGAATCGTTCCCATGACTTTTTCGTCTTCCAGAATATTTCCGGTGAGAGTGGCCTTGTCGTTCGTTCCGATGCCGAACTCTGCAACGGTGCGTGCATCTTTTCCGTGCGGTTCAAGCAAGGCAATCAATCGTTGTGCTTCCTCTCCCCCGGATATATCTTCCGCGTATCCTTTTTTCACTTGAATCCGAATTGGCGTTTTCACCATTCCGACCATCGCCATCGATCCATCGACAACCACAACGCCTTCCGATTGGCCTTCGACGGGGGCAAGATATGCTTCTCCTGTCGGGAGGTTTCCCCACTGCCCTTTATCACGGAACAAGCCTGAACTCGCGTGCGCTGTTCTTCCCTTTATCGGCATCGTGATGTCCGTGCCTGCCGGCGCCGTTACCCGAACCGTACTCGCCTTCTCCAACAACTTGCACAACGCAAATGTCCTCTGAGCGATTTTGTTGTAATCAGCGTTCATACACCGGATCATGATCTCTTCCGTAACGCCGGGAAGCGTCCCAATACGAACGCCCTTTGCACTGGCAGCTCGACGAGAATCTGTATGGGTAAGCGATTTCGACGTTGGGCAGAGCGCAACATCGACCATCTTCATAAGCTCGGCCACTTCCGGCGGCGGTTCCGCTCCGTTTGATGCCCGAGGAAGAATTTCTATGAGCAGCACCTCGTTGCCCAGGTCCTTTGCCGCCTGCCATAAGGCGTAGCCGATGGTCCGCAACGGCTCGTCGGTAATGACAAGGACTTTTTCGCCGGGCTTCAGGCCCATGCAATCGCGAACGGCGATGAGGGAGGCGGAGTGTAATTCGGGCGAGAGATTCATGATATTTTCAATTTATAATTTGCGATTTTCAATTGAATGATGGACTACAATTACGAATTGATATGTCCTAATCTTTTAGTTTACATCTATCGATTATCATCGAGGATCGGTTTGATATTTTCGATATCCCTTCACGGTAATACGAGAAGCCGCGATGATTGCCGTTAGTTCCTTGACTTTCGCTAGAAGGCTTTTCACCCGGCGCTCTTTCATCAAGCCGGACTCAATTATCATTTCGATCCAAAACTGGGTTTCGTCAGCTTCTTCTTCCACAATACCTAATTTGCTCAGGAATTCCGCTCTTGAACGGGCTTTGCAGGCGGCTCGATAATTTGCAGCCGCAGATGTAGCCGCACGAATTAACTGCCCAGCCAAGACATTCCCTGTAAGGTTTCTGGGCAACGATTGTGCTAAGCGAATCACTCTAAGCGCCATCGCTTTCAATCTTGATTCTAGAGACGTGGTCGAGAACCCCCTGTTTCTGTGAAGATTATTCGACTGTCGTTGCTCAACATCTTAGTTAAACACAAAACGTCTATAAGTCATCCTC
>JAGVPT010000086.1 GCA_020052095.1 Bacteroidota bacterium
CTTTGTGTCTGATGAACTCGTATAAATATAATACATCAGTTCAGAGATTCGACGCATGTGGAAAACTATTTCTTATGACTTTTTCAACAGCCTGCTAGTGGGAATCTATTCATGATGGACACGACAGGGGCCAATTTACAAATGCTTACTACTCAAGGAGTTGATGCCAGCTTCGGGCTTCCTTTTAGTTGGAGCCCCAATAGCACAAATATTGCTTACATAGTCTATCGCTCAAATGATTGGGGGTATCAGAACGGAACACTCTGGACTCTTGATCTCAATACAGGTGAAAAGAAAGAACTCACTTTCAATATCAAACCTTGAGTATAAGGAGGTGATGTCCCGTGAGATGAATACGATATAAAAGACCCTCGGTCCCGCTTGATGCGGGATAAGAAAAGTCTCTGCCAGGAGATCAAATTCTCAGTACGTCTTAGGCGTACGCCGAGGGCTTACTTTTTCTTGCAAGATACTCACTATTACTTTCAAATTCAAAACAACTTTTTGAAAATGGAGAGAAATCATGAAAGCCAACCGTTTCTATAAGTCGTTGTTATTCGTTACAACGGCGATAATACTCTCTCTAAGTGCAGGGCCGCTTTATGGGCAAACCGATCCGACGAGAGAGATTCTTGTTTACTTTTCCGCTGGAGTTGAACGCGCATCTTTAGGTGAACCTACACGCATTCCCTCTTCAACGATTCAAAAAACTCTGGCACGATTCAACATTGATAAGAGCAAAATCGTCTCTGCCTTCCCGAACTTCAACGAGGCTGACACGCTGAAGAGGACTCCTGATCAGCGATTCATTCGCATGCCAAATATGGCGAAAATTTTCAAAATTCGAGTCCCTATCGGCGTAGCGAGAGAACAGGTGATCGATAGTCTCAAAAATATTCCCGGTGTTCTTTTCGCTGAACCGAATGGGACTGTGGCGACCCAAGTTGTTCCGAACGATCAGTACTTTTCGTACCAGTGGTCGCTTCAAGCGGGTGGGGGTGCTGGAAAAATTCATGCGCCTGAGGCTTATGATATATACACGGGTTCGTCAAATAACATCATAGGAATTCTTGATTGGGGAGTTGATGGGACACATCCCGATTTGAGCGGCAAAGTGTCGGGGCACGCTCCTGCGAGTGTGTATCATGGGACTCACGTCGCTGGAATCGCTGCAGCGAAAACAAATAACACTACAGGGGTTGCCGGTGTTGACTGGAATGCGCAATTGCTTTCGGAGAGGATTGAGGGTTTAGATGACGCTGGAACATATCAAAAAATCGTGGATGCAGTAAATTACAGTTCCAACGTAAACATTCTCAATAACAGCTGGACCCTAATCCAATCCCAATTTGACTACAGTCCTCGATTCTCAACGACAGTGAGGCTTGCATTTGTCTATGCCTATAAGATGAACAGGGTTGCCGTTTGTGCGAACGGAAATTATCAACAGCAATATCCTAACCAAACCTATTATCCAGCAGGGTTTGGCCAAGGGATAATAGCTGTAGGTGCAACAGATGCTAGCGATGCTGTCGCTACCTTTTCCCAGGTGAATAACGGCATTGACGTTTCTGCACCAGGAGTCTCAGTGTTGTCAACATATCGTAATGGTGTGACCTTCTCTGATGCAAACTACGAATATCTCAGTGGCACATCGATGGCGACTCCACATGTTTCCGGTATTGCCTCTCTTCTTAAAGGATATAACTCCAATCTTGCCAACGATGACATCGAGCATCTCATTCAGCTTTCAGCTGACAAGGTTCGGACTGATCTATACACTTACGATTCCAAAGGGTGGAATACTAATGTTGGCTACGGTCGCGTGAATGCACGCAAAGCTTTGGACTTTCTCCGGTCTCCATACGCTCTGGATCAGGCAACAGCGTCAGGCGGCACAGATTACGGTCCATCGGCCCCTTACTGGATAAGTATATACGGTGCACAAAATCTCAGCGATGGATATTATCTCGTGAAGCGGCACATCGTCCAAAAAACAGTATCGTTCTCAGCGAGGTTGACTACATATGTTTGGGGAAGAGGAACTTCAACGACTGGCTGGACTGACAATGGCGGTGTTAATTATGGGATGGGGTGGTGCGATGCCGTGGATGGAACCGTCAATAGTGCAAGCGCAACATTACGCACGTATGTCTATGAAGTATGGGATGAAGGCGGAAGCTCGAAAGGCTGGTATCCGACGACACCCGCAAATGTCTCGTATGCTTATACAGTTTTAGGCGTCCACAGCATTATCAATGTTCCCGCCGATTACTCGACGATTGAAGCGGCTTTGGCCAACGCAATCAGTGGTCAAACCGTCTACGTCGGTTCAGGGACGGTCAACGTCAGTTCAAATCTCACCGTTCAGAATGGCGTCACTCTCGAACTCGGTGCGAGCGCGCACCTCGTCTTCACTCAAGGGACCTCGTTAACGGTAGCGTCCACGGGCCGGTTGCTTGTTGAAGGTACGTCTTGGGGTAATGAAGTTAGACTCATGGCTGCCGAGGGAGTGACATGGGGGGGAGTTGTCATTGACCACAACAATACTTCTCAAATTAGTTTCTGCAGCATAGAAGGGGCAGACAGTCCGTTAACAGCATACTCCGTGACCACGCTGCCAATCTCGTACCTTAGTGTCACTAACTCCGATTTCGGGGGGGATGCGGCTCTTCGCTTCTATGGTTCTTCTCCCGCTTTAGATAATATCTATATCTCTGGTGGAACCTACTCTTGGAACGGTATCCGTTTCGCAGAAGGGTCGAGCGGAAGCCTTACGAATAGCTGGGTTCAATCCTGTGGTGCTGGAAACGGGATTGTCATTCAAGGCAATTCACATCCGCTTATCTCGGGAAACTGGATTCAGGGAAATCATTACCACGGTATTGTGATAGTGAGCAACGGTAGCGCCAGCCCTCAGATCACCGGAAATTACATAACGGAAAACGGACGAGTGAATGATGTTCCGATTTACACGGGTGTTGATTTGTACAACTCCGTGGCCCTCTTTCAAGACAATAATATCTATGGGAGCAACTACGGAATATACTGCGAAACTTACTCTTCGCCGACTTCTGGGCAAAGTGAAGGATCTCGTGGGCACAATCACATCTATGACAACAATTACGGGATCATCGCCTACTATGGTTCCAACCCAGCATTCGGTAGAACGGATGGCGAAGGCATCTACGTTGGAACATGCAATACTATCTCAAGCAATGTCTATGATAATGTCATGGCAAACGTGAGCTCGACGATGTGTGCGCAGGTCGATTACTGGGGGGCCGTGCCTCCGGATGCCTCGAAGATTCATTCTTACAACAACTCCTATGTCTACTACAGCTTCTGGCAGACAGACCAATTCGTTTGCCCGGGAGGTGGGGAAGAAGGCATCGCAGGGAGTCAGGCAGTTACCCTGCAGAAAATGGCAAATTCAAGTGACTACTTCCTTCAAGCAATGAATGCGGCGCTGAAAAGAGATTATAACGCGGCTGAATCAATCTACAAGCTTATTATTACCGATTCCGCAAACGAAGGGGATCGCCGGAAGGCTCTCATTGGCCTTTACGATCTCTACAGGATGCTTGGAAAACATTCCATGATTGATTTAGTAGCATCATACGCAAACGAAGATGGCGAAGTTGGGATCACTGCCTCCGAACTAATCTACGGAATACTCGCGGCCGAAGGCAAATATTCGGAGTCCCGGCAAATTGCCGTCGATTTGGCGACCAAGCACAGTGGGACTGAGATCGAGAAGCATGCCCTGATCCATCTTGTGTCACTAGGTGGATTCGCGGAAAATGAACGAGTCGCTGCCGCTTCATCTCGGAACGATCTCGTCTCAAAATTTGGGAAGACAATGGACGAAGGGTTATTGGTCGCATTGAGCGGGGCATCACTGGGATCAAGGAAAGCATCTCAGCAGGGAAGTATCACAACAGCTGAGGTTGGCCTTTCCAACTATCCTAACCCTTTCAATCCGGTAACTACAATTACTTATCATATCACTCGCGCCGGAAAAGTTAATTTGAAAGTATTTGATGTCCTAGGCCGCGAGATAGCGACCCTCGTTAACACCGAAAAAGCTGAGGGAAGTTACACAGAGAAGTTTGACGCATCACGCCTTTCCAGCGGCGTCTATTTCTACCAGTTGATCGCTCCGGGCGTAAATGAAACAAGGAAAATGCTGATTGCGAAGTAGCATATCGATCCAAGTCGCATTCTGAAGATAGCAGACAGGGACGGTCAAAGTGATCGTCCCTGTTTTTTGAAATGCCAAGAGCGATTGCCTCTTCCCGACCTCTCACGAGAGCATATCGAGCATTTTCTTCAAAATTCTTCTTGTCGCTTTGCCTCTATTATTTTCCAATCTCCGAACGGTTAACGGATCAAGAAATTGTTTTTTTGAGGCTTCTGAGAAATTAATTGCATATTGCAAAAAGGCAACGCAACGGTGCTTCCGCGTTAGCAGTGTCCTGATTTGTCATTCCCGCCCCGCCGAGACGGGGTAGACTCCAGCGGGAATCCAGAAATGCGTCTTTGCTCTCACAATGGATGCCCGTCCCAAAGTGATCCAGACTGTGTAAAAAGTAATTCTTTCCGATGGACAATTTGGCAAGTGTGAACACTGTGGGGAAAAGGTTACACAAAACGAACAATTCGCAAACGGAAGCAATTGAAATAGACGGCTCAGTTGATAAAATTTCCCACTGAAAATTTTTGACAGTACTTTTCACACAGTCTGGATCCCTTCGGGACTTTCGCGGGCATGACATACTTCTTACAACGATCGTCAGTCTGTGATTCAATTCAGGGGCTACCCCCGCGTTGGCTTTTTTGTCACATCTTCTCTATATTCGTCCATCATTCGCATCTACGTTCAACCACCTATGAACCGTCTCACATGAAAAGAATCATTCCTCCACTGATCCTCATCGTTGCCACCGTCGCAATTTTCATTTGGTTCATCACGTCAACAACACAGCGGGCAGATATGCTCATTATCAATGCAAAAGTGTACACGGTAGATTCGCGCAATTCAATTGTGGAAGCTGTTGCAATTCGCGGAAACAGAATCGTTGCGGTCGGGGCCACCGAGGCGTTGAAAAAAAGATATGCCTCCGATTCCATTTTCGACGCGCAGGGAAAGACGGTATTGCCGGGACTCATTGACTCGCATGTTCATGTTTCCGGGCTTGGATCGAGTCTGGTAGAATTGAATTTGCTCGGGACAACTTCTGTCCAGCAAATTGCGGATCTGGTGGCCAAAAAAGCCTCAACGGTCAAGCCGGGGCAGTGGATTCGCGGCCGGGGTTGGGATCAGAATAATTGGCAGAGCAGATCCAAAGAGAGATCGTTTCCCGCGGCAGCAATGTTGGACAAGGCTTCTCCGAATAATCCGGTGATTTTATTTCGGGTCGATGGTCATGCTGCATGGATAAATTCTCACGCCCTCTCTCTTGTTGGAGCAGGGAATGAATCGAATGGGGCTATTGCTAACCTTGAGGGTGGACGCATTGTTCGGGACGCCGAGGGTAAACCGACCGGCGTTTTTATCGACAACGCGATCGGGGCGGTGATGCGCTATGTTCCTTCATATACAAAGGAAGACATCCACCATTCGCTTACTCTCGCCTTTCAGGAATGCCTGAAGTACGGTCTGACAAGCGTTCACGATATGGGAATTGACGAGGAAGATTATTCTGTCTACAAAGAATTGCTGGAAAAGAACGCGCTGCCGATTCGTGTATATGCGGCAATCGGCGGGGACGGCGAATTGTGGCAACGATTTCTGTCGAGCGGACCATTCACCGATCCCTCCCGACGACGTTTGACAGTGCGGGCGATAAAGATGTATATCGATGGCGCACTCGGCTCGCGCGGCGCCGCGCTTATCGAGCCGTACAGCGACGACCCGGGGAACCGCGGATTGACAGTCAACTCGCTCGAGGCAATCCGGATGGTGACGTCGGAAGCTCTTCGGCACGGTTTTCAAGTTTGCACACATGCCATCGGAGACAGGGGAAATAATATTGTTTTGAACGCGTACGAGCAGGCGATGCAGCAGAATCCTTCGACCGTGAGCGATGCCAGGCTCCGGATCGAACATGCGCAGGTCATTGAACCATCCGATATCCCACGTTTTAGAAGGCTTGGTGTTATTCCGGGTATGCAGCCCACGCACTGTACGTCCGATATGTATTGGGCACAAGCCCGGCTCGGTCCCTCGCGCATTCGCGGAGCCTACGCATGGCGGTCGCTGTTAAACGATGGCAATATCATTCCCGGCGGTTCGGACTCTCCCGTCGAAAGTCCAAATCCATTATTTGGTTTCTATGCGGCCATCACGCGTCAGGACCACAGCGGCATCCCTCGCGATGTGGAAGACGTGCGGCGCACATTTCAGCTCTCCGCCGAAGGCATAAAAGATTCTTCTGATTTCAACAATGGATGGTACGCCGATCAAAAAATGACCCGCGAAGAGGCGCTCCGATCGTTCACGATCTGGGGGGCGTACGCGGAGTTCGCGGAAAACGAGAAAGGATCCATCGAGAAAGGAAAACTCGCAGACCTTGTGATACTCTCGAAGGATATTATGGCCATCCCGGCGAGGGAGATCTTGTCGACAGAGGTGGCGGCGACAATCGTCGGAGGAAAAATCGAATACTCATCGGACAAGTAAAGGCTCTTCCTTTGGGGAAATGACGAACAACTCCACATTTTTGAGATAGTTTCAGCAAGACGCAGCGCGCGGCTTGATTTTCAGAAAACTTCTCTTAATTTTGCGGTGTACAGAAGTGTAATAGCTCCTATGATCGAAAGAAGAGGGTACGAAAATGTATGAACGACTTCTGAAAGAAACCGAACGATACCTCGAGCACCGGAAAGAGATAGTTGTTCCGGTAAAACAGGTCTGGGACGCGATGATCAAGCAGGGGAGATCGAGCAGTTTTACAGTTCCTACAGGGATGGCAGATTTCGAATGTTTGCTTGAAGGCGACAGGCGATTTGAGTTTGTCATAGAAAAAAATGTCGTCGGTGCGAAGAGCGCTGATGGAAACGATTCCTTCGAACATGAGGAAATGGAGAAGCTTGGCTTCTCCGACGACCAGAAAGTAAAACTGCGCAGAACTCCACTGCCGGCGGCGAAGGATGAAGAGGGCGATCCCTTGGATTCCGCGATCTCGCTGGAAGATCTCGATAAGGAACTGGCCGATACATCTCTCCTCGACGGAGGTCCGGCCCCGGCGACCAGATCGACGTCGAAATCAGCTTCGAATATTTCGCGCTCTGGAAAAGGAAAGTCCTCGTCTGAGACTCCGCGCAGTCAAAAGAAAAAAGTAGCGCCCCGGAGAGCAAAGAAGATGGTGGCAAAAAAATCTTCCTCCAAAAAGAGAAAGAAATAGAGTATTGACTGTTGCCGCAGCCTCGAAAAAAATCTGGACAATTCTTGAAATGCTTCAGTGGGGGACCTCATATCTCGCCGAAAAGGGGTTTGACGAATCACGGCTCACGATCGAGCTTCTTCTTTCCCACGTTCTCCGGCTACAGCGTATTCAGCTTTATACGAATTTCGAGAAACCGCTGACCCATGCCGAGCTAACGTCGTTTAAAATACTTTTGCAGCGCCGTTTGCAGCATGAACCGCTGCAGTACATCATAGGAACAACAGAATTTATGGGAAGGGAATTTCTGGTCGACAAGCGCGTTCTCATTCCGCGCCCGGAAACCGAGGTGTTGGCCGAGGTAGCCGTTCGTTACGCGAAAGAGAAATTTCCCTCCCTCTCATCGAAGATCATCGACATAGGGACAGGGAGCGGTTGCCTTGCAGTAACTTGTGCGGCCATGATCGAGAAAGCAGTTGTCACGGCTTTTGACATCAGCAAGGATGCAATAGACGTCGCGCGCTCAAATGCAGAAAGAAACGGCGTCGGTGACAAGATCGCTTTTTCAGTCCGGGATGTTTTCACTGCAGTAGCAGCAGACTTCCCCGGAAAATTTCACTTGGTGATCTCTAATCCGCCCTATATCTCGAAATCGGAATTTGACGGACTTCAGCCGGAGATTCGGAAATTTGAACCGTCGTCTGCGACAACGGACGGCAACGATGGATTGAGCTTTTATCGCTGTATCGCAGGTCTTACCCACTCCTTGCTTGAATTGAACGGGGCAGTGATTGTTGAACACGCTTATGATCAAGGGCCGGCGGTTCAAGAAATATTCCACAATGCTGGATGGGATAGTCTCGACTCTGTCCGGGATTATAGCGGAAACCCACGATGCATAGTTGCAAAATTGCCAGCGGGAAAACCATGAGAGCACTCATTCAGCGGGTTTCACGAGCATCTGTGCTGATCGAAGGAAAAGTGCACAGCAAGATCGAAAGCGGTTTGCTCGTCTTCATCGGAATAAAGAACGGTGACACGGCCGGCGATGCACTTTACCTTGCCGAGAAGTGCTGTTCACTTCGGATCTTTGAAGACCCCGAAGAAAAAATGAACCTGTCGGTTCGGGATATCGGCGGTTCAATCCTCGTCGTTTCCCAATTCACTCTATACGGGGACGCACGAAAAGGAAATCGTCCAAGTTTCACGGATGCTGCGTCGCCGGAAATCGCGGAACCACTCTACAATGCTTTTGTCAACCATCTCCTTCTACAGCTCGGGATTGACCATGTGGCCACTGGAATGTTTCGGGCAATGATGGAGATCGAATTGGTCAACGACGGTCCCGTGACATTATCGGTGGAAAGCAGGGTGTAAGGAATGGCGGTGCTGATGATCTTTTGGGATGGCGTTGGATACGGAAGGGAAGATGCGTCCTCGAATCCATTTTTTTCAGCAAAACTGCCAACCTTCAACGCGCTATTCGGCGGATCGATGCCGTCCCTCAAGAGGAGGAGACTAGCCTCTTCGTTCGCAACAACGACGCCGGTAAACACCACTCTCGGCGTCGAAGGGCTGCCGCAAAGCGGCACGGGGCAAACGGCAATTTTCACAGGGGTTAACGCGCCGAAGATAATCGGAAAGCATTTCGGACCCCACCCGTTTACCACACTAATACCCATGATCAAAGAGAGAAATATTTTTGTCGAACTTGAACGAAGAAAGAAGACCAGTTATTTCGTCAATGCATTTCCCCAGCGATATTTCGATTTCATTAATTCGCCCCGAGGCAAGACACCGACTGTTGCATTCTCATATCTCTCCGCCGGCCGTCGGCTAAATACCATCGAAGATATCGTGGCAGGCAAGGCCCTCTCTGCCGATTTCACGAACGAAGGATTGAACAGTTTCGGGTGCGCTCTGCCTATACTCAGTCCGCACCAAGCGGGGAAGAGATTCTATGAAATCGGAAACTCTTTCGACTTTACACTTTTCGAGTATTTCTTCTCCGACAAAGCCGGCCATTTTCAGAAGATGAAAACAGCTGTCGATGTATTGGAGAAGATGGACAGCTTTCTTTCCGGCATACTCGAATCCTTCAACCACGACGAGGATATTCTCATCTTCATCAGCGATCATGGCAATCTCGAAGATCTATCGACAAAATCGCATACGCGCAACCCGGTCCCGCTCATCGTTGTGGGAAAAAAAAGAAAGCATTTTTCGGATAATATCAAGAAACTGACCGACGTTACGCCGACCATAGTTTCATTTTTGTCGAAGTAGTTATCGGCGAATGGTGAGCAACCTTTCGAGGGTAATCTAATTGGTTTGCTCTGGCACTAGGCCTCTCAGTATATCAATCAAAAACCTTTCGAAGACTCCTGACGTTACGTTTCTAGTAAGAACGAAGTAGCTTTTTCTCAATGGGGGGATCCGTGTGGAAAAGTAGTCCGGCAGTCGCCGCGGCGCTGTTATTGTGCGGTGGCACGTACATTGCCCGCGCATCAAACGCGCCATGGAGCGTATGGGGAACTCCAGCCGCGGCCTTCTTTTGTCTTTCGCTGTTGATCCTTCATCAGTCTCGTTCTCGTGGCGGGCGAGAAATCATCTCCTCACTTTCCTTCTCGCTTACCCTCTTTTTTTCCTCTGCCGCGTACTCGGCTGCCGGTATTCAGCTTACACAGCCTTCTCATATCAAGCACTATCTTGACACCCCGGATCCGCGCCGCCTGGTTTGCGAAATTGCTGACGAACCTCGAGTGAAGGACGGGAAGACCATAACTCTGGTGCACGTTCGTTCAATGAGTACCTCCGATGACTCTCTCTGCACGGAGGGCGATGCGCTGCTTACAATTGTTCTCGATAAGAACGTTGGAGAAAAATCGAGGGCATTTTCGTACGGTTCCCTCATCACTTTTGATGGGACGTTGTGCGCACCGATCTCGTCCCGGAATCCGGGCGAATTCAGTTACCGCGAGTATCTTGAGCTGAACAATATTTTCGCAACCGTTCATCTATTTGGATATTCGAGTGTTCATGTTATAAGCGAGGGTACTCCAAACTGGTTCTTCGCACAAATCATTTTTCCGTCGAAACATTTCGTTCTCCACATCATCAATACCGCCATGACGGGCGATGCAGCAAACTTCCTCATCGGCCTATTGCTGGGCGACCGGACAGACATGTCGGCAGATATCAAAAGAGCATTTGTGAACACCGGTACCATCCATGTGCTTGCGGTCTCGGGCTCTCACGTTGTCCTCGTCGTTGCAATCATTTACACGATTTTCGGGTTGATTCGCTTGCCGGAGCGCTCCAAAATAATAGCGACGATTCTTGGCGTTCTCTATTATATGGAACTCACCGGTGCGACCCCTTCAGTAGTTCGTGCATCGCTGATGGCGATCGTGGTGTTGCTTGCGAAATTGTTCCAGCAACGGACGAACGTCTACAATTCTCTCGGCGTCTCCGCGGTTATATTGCTGGTATACGACCCCTTGCAGATGTTTGACGCAGGATTCCAGCTTTCCTACGCGGCAGTCTTTTCGATGGTCTACTTCTATCCCAAGCTTGCCCTTCTTATCAAGAAAGTTCCAGAGAGTCTCGAAGAGGTCAAAGCCATCGACTACGTGCTGAAGCTTTTTGCGATTTCGCTCTCTGCGCAGATCGGGACAATTCCTTTCACCGCATATTTTTTTGGAAGGGTTTCACTCGTTTCATTGGCAGCGAATCTTGTCGTCGTCCCGTTGGTGGAGATTATTGTGACTGTCGGATTCGTCGCTGTGCTGGTCGGTACCTGTTCGGCGTGGCTCTCGACATGTTTCAGTGAGGTCAATAATCTGCTGGCATGGTTCACATTGAAATTTGTTCTGCTTTCCAATGCAGTTCCGCTTGCGACGGTCTCAACGGCCACATTCGGGCTCAAGGAAACATTTTTCTATTCTGCAGTGGTAGCTGCGCTATTCAACGTGACGGACAGCGCCGTCCTCAAGCGCGTGCTCTTCATTTCGTTCGCTGCTATCGACTTCCTCGTTGTCAAACCGCTCCTCACCCCCGATGATGCCGCATTGCACACCCTTCGCGTTGAATTCCTGGACGTAGGACAAGGTGATGCCGCCCTTATTGAATTTCCAACTGGCGAAAAATTTCTCGTTGATGCCGGGCCCAAGACGCTAACCTACGATGCTGGGGAGAAAGTTGTGGCGCCATACCTGAGGCGACGGGGCATCTCCGCTCTTGATGCGATCGTCATTTCTCATCCACATAGCGACCACCTTGGCGGCGTTCCGTACTTGCTTAGAAATATTGAAGTGACCGAAATGGTCGACGCCGGTCAGCGTGCGCATTCGTCGCTGTATTATGACTATGATCTTGTATCGTCCGGAAGACGGCGCGCAGTGTTTGCCGGAATGCCACTCGCATCAATATCAAATGTCCGCTTGTATACTATGCATCCGAGTAATTCTTTTCTCGATGTCGATTCAACCGACGGCTATGAACACCTCAACAATACTTCACTCGTTTTCAAATTGCAATACGGATCCACGTCATTTCTCTTTGCCGGCGATGCAGAGATTCCTGTAGAAGAACAGCTCAACACCGTGTACGCCTCATTCCTCAAGAGCGATATCTTGAAAGCGGGTCATCACGGGTCCATTACCAGCAGTTCGGAAGAATTTCTCGCAAATGTCCAACCCAAGGAGGTCGTTGTCTCGGTTGGAAAATTCAACAAGTTTCGCCATCCGTCAGCGAAAGTGCTCGAACGATTCAGGAATACTGGGGCGCACATCCATCGCACGGATGACGCAGGAGCGATTATCTTTGAATCGGACGGACATTCGATCAAGCATGTCAATTGGCGAAAGGATTGATTATATTTACGGCGTATGACGATAGTTATCGCCTATGAACCTGCAACAAAAGACAAATGCTATGTCAGTCCTGAACCTCGTCGCCAGTCTGCTTATTGCGGCGATTGCGTATTTCGTCTTTCATATCTTCTTTCTCTTCGTTATTTTTGTACCATCGTTGATTTATTATCTGCTGTCCAAACGTGGCGACGCGAGCGACGGCAATCCCTAAATTATTTATTGCGGAATCTGTGACAGAAAAAGGGAAAAAAATCCAAACGGACTCGGGGATCGAGATTCGGCAGCAGTACTCGCCATCGGAATTGGATTACGGGAAGAAGTTAGGAAACGCCGGCGAATTTCCTTTCACGCGGGGCGTTCATCCCTCGATGTACCGGTCTAAATTGTGGACGATGCGTCAGTATGCCGGATTTGGAACGGCGAAACAATCGAACGAGCGATACAGGTACCTGTTGGCCAACGGGACGACCGGGCTCTCGGTCGCCTTCGATCTTCCGACGCAGATGGGATACGACTCTGACCATGCTATGGCAGAAGGGGAAGTCGGAAAAGTTGGCGTAGCGATCGACACACTGGCGGACTTAGAGACCTTGTTTGACGGTATCGCTCTTCAGGATATCACCACCTCAATGACGATCAATGCGACCGCTGCGATCCTTTTGTGCATGTACGTTGCACTCGCTAAGAGACAGGGCGCAAATCTTAAAAACATCTCCGGCACAATACAGAACGATATTTTGAAGGAATATATCGCGCGCGGGACGTATATTTACCCTCCTCGCCAATCCATGCGACTTGTGACAGATATTTTTTCATGGTGCAGCGAAAATGTGCCGAGCTGGAATACGATTTCGATCAGCGGCTACCATATTCGCGAAGCGGGGTCAACCGCGGTGCAGGAACTGGCATTCACGGTGGCGAATGCTCGTGAATATGTCTCTGCAGCGGTCAGAGCGGGTTTATCGGTTGATCGTTTTGGGCCGCGGCTCTCCTTCTTCTTCAACGCGCATAATGACTTTTTTGAAGAAGTGGCGAAATTCCGCGCAGCGCGCCGGCTTTGGTCTTCGATCATGAAAGATGAATTTGGTGCGACGAACCCCGACGCAATGAAGCTGAGGTTTCATGCACAGACTGGCGGCTCTACACTCACCGCTCAACAGATCGACAACAATGTTCCCCGGACGACACTTCAGGCATTGGCAGCGGTTCTCGGCGGTTGCCAATCGTTGCATGTCAACGGCAAAGATGAGGCGCTCGCGTTACCAACGGAAGAATCGGCTCGCCTTGCTCTTCGGACTCAGCAGATCATCGGATTTGAATCAGGCGTCGCTGAAACGGTCGATCCATTGGCCGGTTCCTATTTTGTCGAATCACTCACCGACGAAATGGAATCCCGTGCCCGCGAGTACCTCGCAAAGATTAATTCTCTTGGCGGAGCTGTGAAGGCGATCGAATTACAATTCTACCAGAATGAAATTGCCGAGAGCGCGTACAAATATCAAAAGGCAATCGATGAAAAGGAAAAAATCATCGTCGGCGTGAACGCATTTCAGGTTAAAGAACAACTCTCAGATGAATTGTTGCGTGTGGATGAAGCGCTTCGGACCGAACAAATCGCACGACTACAAACGGTGAAAAAATCACGGAACGCTCAGGCGGTGAAAAGCGCGCTCCAAAATCTGCGATCGGCTGCGAAGGGGACCGAGAATGTTATCCCGGATATTTTGCAGGCTGTCGAAGCATATGCGACGGTGGGAGAAATTTCCGATGTACTAAGGGAGGTGTGGGGCGAATACAAGAGTTGAGAATTAGAAATTAAGAATTAGGAACTAAGACTTCGGACCCAGGACTTTGGACTCCGGACCCAGGACATCAAATGAAAAGCTTAAGCAAATCGAAGCTTCAGTATCTCAGGAGTCTATCGCAGAGGAAGATACGAGAGCGGGATGGCGTCTTCCTTGTCGAAGGATGGCACAGCCTGGAAGAGGTAAGCGGTGTTATGAAGGAGATTCAAATTCTCGTTCATACTAGGGAAGCGGGGGAAAATCCTCGATTTGCTTCAATTCTTAACTCGGCAAAACGTATATGCAATGAAGAATACGAAGCCTCTGCAAAGGAATTCTCACTTGTTGCCGATACTGTGACTTCTCAGGGAGTAGCTGCGGTTGTGAAAAAATTTTCCGCCGGCAGCGATAGTGAATTAGAAAGACTGCTAACAGGCGGAAATGATTTTGTCGTTGCGCTGGACCAAGTCGGCGATCCCGGAAACCTCGGGACAATCATACGGACAAGTGATTGGTTCGGTGTTGACGCCATTATGCTGAGTCAGAACAGCGTGGAGCTTTATAATCCTAAAGTTGTTCGCTCAACGATGGGTTCGCTCTTTCATTTGCCCATTCTTGAATTCCCGGATGGACCTGGGTCTTTCATAGATGCTCTGAGCAAACTGCGAACGGGAGGGTTCAGACTGTACGGTGCCCAGGTTTCCGGGACCAGCGACATCCGCACTATTACGTGGCCAAAAAAATCTGTGCTCATTATCGGGAATGAAACGCGCGGAATTTCGCTGGAGATTTCCAGAATTCTCGATGAGCATGTCGCTATTCCAAAATTTGGGAAAGCGGAATCCCTTAACGCGGGTATTGCAGCCGGCGTATTTCTTGCTCATCGGTCATTCCAACTGAAGAAATAGAAATACTCCATCTTTCCCTTTCGAATATGATGATCACAGATATTCCCGGAATAACAGTCGGTCACTACACAGACCGCAAAGCTATGACGGGATGTACCGTTATTCTCTGTCCACCGAGGACTATGGCGAGTTGCGATGTCAGGGGAAGCGCCCCCGGTTCGCGAGAACTTGCATTGCTCGCTCCGGACAAGCAGGTACATGAAGTCCACGCTCTTCTTCTAACCGGCGGAAGCGCGTTCGGTCTCGGAGCCGCAAACGGCGTTATGCAATATCTTACGGAGAAGAACATCGGATATCTGACTCCCTGGGCGCTCGTGCCCATTGTTCCCTCTGCTGTAATATTTGACCTGAATGTTGGCGACTCCAGAATATTTCCCACCGCCGAAAACGCCTATCTCGCCTGCAAGAATGCATCCAAGAATTTTGAGCTAGGAAATGTCGGTGCTGCTACCGGTGCGACGGTCGGGAAATGGAACGGCTTGGCGACTGCCATGATGGGGGGCGTCGGATCATTTTCGATGAATTTTGGCGGGGTGAGCGTGGGCGCTCTTGCCGTTGTCAATGCAGTCGGGGACATTATTGCGCGTGATGGATCGATCCTTGCCGGCGCACAACTCGAAGGCAAATTCTTGGGGAATGAGGGGAGAATGCAAAGCTTCCAGGATGAGAAACTGCTCCTCCGCAACACGAACACAACGCTGGTTGTTGTTGCCACAAATGCGCGTTTGAGCAAAGTGGATTGCAATCGCGTCGCCCAGCGAGCCCATGATGGAATGGCACGCGCGATTCTTCCCTCGCACACTACCTATGATGGCGATACGACGTTTGCGTTGAGTGCGGGAGACGCCATTGCTTCCATCGATCTGGTAGCGGAGATGGGAGCTGAAGCAACTGCGGAGGCGATTCGCGCAGCAGTGCGGCATTCAAAACCGATTCAACAATAAGTAGTGGCGCATTTTCGAGCTATCCGATTGCTCGCAGCAATCGGATAGCTTGTTGACTGCTGCAACTCCTGAGTGATGCCATGACTTTCTCATTTATATCCGGGCAAATCCAGGATTTGCAGTTCTGAAAAGGCGACAGTCATGACATCACTAATGGATCTGTTTGAAGTCTTGTCAAATTCTTTCTATATTTTCGGCGGAGTGTAAACGACAGTGAAAGTGTTTTTGACCGGCGCAACAGGATATGTGGGACGCCAGATTGTCCGTGATTTGGTCAAGGGCGGTCATTCTGTGTCAGCCCTTATACGAAAAGGATCTGAAGAGAAACTTCCGGAAGAGATTAAGGGAAAGATCGTAATCATCAATGGCGATGTTCAAGCCTCTGATTTCTATCGCGCCGCGCTTCAGGGATGTGAAGCGGTAATCAACCTCCCGGGCTTGCTTCGGGAATTTCCGGGCAAGGGAATTACGTTTGAGGGAGTGCACTATCTCGGAACAAAATGTCTCGTTGATGCCGCAAAAAATGCAGGCGTGATCCGATTTATCCAGATGAGCGCCCTCGGGGTTCGCGAAGGAGCAATTCCAAAATATCAGGAAACAAAATTTCGTGCGGAGGAATATCTTGCAGCCAGCGGGTTACGGTGGACAATTTTTCGTCCCTCGTTGATGTTTGGGAACGAAAAAGAAGGATTTGCGAATTTTATGAGCGTGCTGCGCGATCTTTTGGCAACGGCGCCGTTTGTCGTTCCAGTACTTGGCGAGGGCAAGTATCGCTTCCAGCCCGTCGCGATCCAGAATGTTTCCGAAGGATTTGTGAAAGCTCTCACGAACGAATCGTCCATCGAGAAGCTGTACGATGTTGCGGGACCGGATCGCTACACGTACAATGAGTTGCTCGACATGGTAGCCTATGTTGTGGGGAAACATAAGGTCAAAATTCATCAACCGATGTTTGCCATGAAGCTGATGGCGTCGATGCTCGGCGGATTCAAATTCTTTCCGGTGTCTCGCGACCAAATTACAATGCTCGAAGAGGAAAATATTTCTGACCGATGGAAAGATTATTTCGACGAATTCGCGATTACGCCACTACGACTCGTGGAGAATATCCACAAGGGATTTTAGCATCGTGGAGAAGCCGAAGCGTGTTGTCAGTTTGTCCCGCGCTCTTTCAAAACTAGGATATTGTTCCCGGAAACAGGCGGAGCATCTGATCATCGAGAAGAAGGTTTCCATTAACAGCAGAATTGTCACGAATCCGGCGTTTCGCGTCGACCCGATCCGCGACAAGATTAGTGTGGATGCTTATTCCCTCTCGGCCAAAAAAGAATTTGTTTACATATTGATGAACAAGTCTGCGGGAGTAGTCACGACGAGATCGGACGAACGAGGAAGAAAGACAGTGTTCGACCTGCTCGGTAAGCATGAAACGTTTATTTTTCCCGTCGGCAGGTTGGATAAAGAGACCTCTGGAGCGCTTCTTTTCACAAATGATTCCCAATTGGGCGAACGCCTGACAAATCCGGATTCAAAAATCCCGAAGACGTACCATGTGGTTGGAGAGGGACTGATCGGTGAAGAAGCGATCCGCGCTCTTTGCGACGGAATAACGATTGAGGATGGGTTTAGGACGCTCTCCGCGACTGTGTCGAACGTGGCACGCAATGCCGCAACTACGGAGTGCGACATTACCATCGTTGAAGGAAAAAACCGGCAAGTCAGAAAAATGTTCGAATCAGTTGGCCATCCGGTGGTATCGCTTCAGCGCGTTTCAATCGGGCCGCTGCGCCTAGGATCTCTTCCCGTCGGCGCATCTCGAACCTTGACATCGAACGAAATTTCTCAATTACGGAAGAGTGTCTCATAAGAATCCCGAAATCAGGGTAATCTCGCCATGAAAACCCATATTACCGTTATCCTCATCACGGCAGCTGTTATCACCGGGACAACCTTCTTGATTGTTGACTACCACCGCGCCACTGAAGATGAAGTGATCCGGCGATTTCACGCTCAACAGACCATCACCGTCCGCCAGCTTGCCCGAGATATTGAACAGTATCTTCGCGACCGTTCGCGGGGCGCTCAGGTCCTTTCCACGTTCACATCGGTGCAACATCGCGATAAGAAGAAGATGGCAGCCGATATTCAGGAGTATTTCCAGTACGTGAAGAAAGACTACGTCAAGGCGATCAGCGTGTATGACGAGAAAGGCACAATTATCTACTCGACCACGGAAGATGCCATCGGTCGTAATTACGCGAACTGTGATTTCTCTCGGTGGGCGGCAAAGAAGGAGAACAAAGGCAAACTCTTCATCTCCTCGCTCATACTCGCCAGACAGATGTCGGGCTGGCGGGTAGCGGAGGATCAAACCGAACAAGTCCCCTACCTTCGTTTCCTCATCGCAACACCCGTTTATGAAGAAGCTCGCGACTCGCGGTATCCCAAACCCGCAGATAAGTTCGTTGGCGTGCTCACTTATACGGTTGACTTAGAGGAAGTCATTGCTGCGTTTCTGCCGCTGGTTAGCAACAACGCTACCAAGCAACATGTATGGATTGTGGATACGAGCGGAACGGTTTTGTTTCAATCAGAACACCCGGAGCTGGTCCTAAAGAGCATACGCAGGCGGGATGAAACATGTATGCGATGCCATGTTTCTTTGGATTATGTGGAAAAGGTTCTTGCAGAAAAGCAAGGAACGATCGAGTACGCACTGAGAGAACAACCAAAGCAATTGGCAGCTTTTGCTCCTATCACCTTCGAGAATGTCACGTGGATCATTGCCGTCAATGTTCCGTTCGATGAGGCCTCTGGTTTCTTAGCAAAACATTTCAGAGATACATTTCTTCTGATAAGTGTTATCGTTGTCGCGCTTGTAGGGGCTTCGACGCTCATCTACCGCAGCAACCGTTTGAAAATTCGGGCGCAGGAAGAGACAAAGCAGTGGCGGGAGAAACGGGAGCTGGAGGATAGCATACGCAAATCCGAAGAGCGGTACCGACAGCTCGTGGAGATCTCGCCCGATGCTATTGCCGTGCACTGTGAAGGGAAGATTGTATTCGTGAATCCAGCAGCGGTGCGGTTGCTTGGTGCGACAAGCCACGACGAACTGCTCGGCAAACATGTGATCGAGATCGTACATCCCGACGAGCGTGAAATGGTCAAACAGCGAATTGCTGAAATGTTAGAAGGCAGGGAATCTGTGCCAATGCTCGAAGAACAATTTCTGCGCATGGATGGCAGTATAGTTGATGTAGAAGTCGTGGCCGCTCCCACTACATACCAAGGCAAACCGGCGGTGCAAGTGTTTGTACGCGACATCACCGAGCGCAAGCGGGCGGAGGAGGCGGTACATCTTTCTCAAATAACTTACCAAGGCATTTTCGATGGTGTGACCGATGCAATTTATTTGCAAGATGAAGATGGACATTTTCTTTATGTAAATAGGGCAGCAGAATTAATGTATGGTTATCCGCGTGACTATTTTATAGGAAAAACACCCGAGTTTCTTTCTGCACCTGCCAAAAATAACCCTACACTTATTTTGGAAGCTGTTCGCAAAGCATTTGCAGGCGAGCCACAGTATTTTGAGTTTTGGGGGGTACATAAAGATGGTACTATCTTTCCTAAGGATGTAAGGTTGTCCCCTGGAACATACTTTGGCAAAAAAGTTGTCATTGCCGTTGCTCGCGACATCACTGAGCGCAAGCGGGCAGAGGAACAGATTGCCATGCTCGCGCACGCCGTGAGAAGCATCAGCGAGTGTGTGAGCATTACTGATATGGACGACACGGTGCTCTTTGTCAACGAGGGGTTTCTGAAAACGTATGGCTATGACGAACACGAACTCCTCGGAAATCATATCAGCATTGTGCGTTCGCCGAACAATCTGCCTGATGTTGTTCGCGAGATTCTTCCTGCGACGCTGCGCGGCGGCTGGCAAGGTGAACTCTTAAACCGGAGAAAGGACGGAAGCGAATTTCCGATTTTTCTCTCCACCTCCGTTGTTCGCGATGATAATGGACAGCCGCTCGCGCTGATTGGTGTTGCCGTTGACATCACCGAGCGGAAGCAGATCGACGAAGCGCTGCGTGAAAGCGAAGAACGATACCGTTCGCTGACAGAGTCTGCAATCACGGGAGTGTATTTGATACAGGAGGGCCTTTTCCGATATGTGAACCCGGTTCTCGCAACCGTGTTCGGTTATCGTGTGGATGAGATCGTGAATAAGCTTGGTCCTCTCGATTTGACGGCACCCGAAGACCGCCATGTTGTTACCGAGAATATTAGAAAGCGAGTGGAAGGTGAAGCCGATCGCATCCGCTATTCCTTCAAAGGACTCCGAAAGGACGGACAACGCATCGAGATAGAGGTTCACGGAGCGCGGATCGAGTACGATAGCAAGCCAGCTATTATAGGAACTCTCCTCGACATCACTGAGCGCAAGCAGGCGGAGGAGGCGCTGCGTCAGTCCGAGAGCTTATTCCGTTCGGTTTGGGAGAATTCCAAGGACGGTATGAGACTTACCGATGCCAACGGGCGGACGCTAAGGGTTAATCAAGCATTCTGTGATTTCGTGAACAAGCCGAGAGAAGAGCTTGAGGGTAATTCACTGGTAGAAATCTACACGGAATCGGAAAGAGAGCGAATTCTGAGTTCATATCTCGAGAACTACTCTAGCAGCGAATTAAAACCCTATCTTGAAAGAAAATTCAAACTATGGAACGGGGAAGAAGTATGGTTTGCAGCTACTAACGCGCTCTTAAATAGTATTGGCACCCATCCATTAGTTTTGAGCATATTCCGCGACATCACCGATCGTAAGCTCGCCGAAGAGACGAGCAAGCAGGCTGAGGAAGAGATCAAAGAGCGGAAGGAATACCTCGAGACACTCATGAGCAGTTCATTGGACCTGATTTTCACCGTAGGAAATGATGGAACATTCGACTTTGCCAACAAACGGCTTGAGGATATCCTTGGCTACACATTTGACGATATCAAAGGTAAGCCTTTGTGGAACTTCATCCCAAAAGAAATGCATCCGTTTATGCAGGAGAAGTGGTCAGAAGTCCAAAGAGGAATTGCGAGCACTTATGAAACAGAAGTAATCAGGAAAGATGGCTCTGTTGCTCGTTGTCTTGTTTCTCACTCGAAGCTGGAGGGACTGGATGAGTACCTTGCCATACTGAAAGACATCAGTGAGCGTAAGCTCTCCGAAGATGTCCTCCGGAAACATAATGAACGCTACAAAAAAGTCATCGAGAATATTTTCAAGTTTGTCCCGGAAGGAATTTTAGTGTTCACCGATAAACTGAAGCTCTTCAACCGTAACAAAACGTTTGATGATATCGTCCGAACATATTCCTCCAAACTTGGGTACACAGAACAAGAGTTGGCTGAAATAATTATCGCAGAGACGAAGAAAGGAATAACTGGGGAAATGGGGGTTCATCCCCTTGGGACAAACACAACCATCAGGATACCGAAAAAGAAGCATGAACAACGGGAAAATCGCACGGATTATTCTATCAAGAATCCTTAAAATGCCTTTGGAACAATACCTCACATATATCGACAAGAAAACAGCATCGGAATCAACTCATCACGGAGCCTGCCCTATTGTGAGGGAGTTCCGTTCCCGAACAACGGGGTCCCCTCAGAACGTGGGGAATGGGGGCGGGCGGGGCTTCCTTAGAACTGTTCGTATGGTTGAACGAAAAAAGAAGTTGGTTTATGCGAGAGTCGTCGTTTGCGGCGGAGAACTCACGTTCGAAATTACGGATCACCGATTGGCGAACAAAGTACCACTCGACCACTATAAAATCCCGGGCAACGGGATCGTTGCATTGATGTGGATCAACACGCGAAACGCTTTTTCCAAACACATTTTGCGCGGCCTGCTTAACTATCAGCGCGAATTCTGGTGCTCCGGCAAAGAGGCTGATTTGAAGCCATTGACCTTGAAGGAATTCCTACTCTTGTATCCTTTTACGTATCTTGATGAGAGCCGACTTTCGAGACTTGTATCGACGCTCCTGGTGGAAACACCGCACGGAAAGCTTATCAGCCTGCGAGAGTTGTTTCCATCGAAGAAGCGATGCTGTGCATACCGTATCGAGGAAATCATCAATCAAAATGATGCACCGTTGAAAGACAAAGATATTCGGACTCTGATAGACAGTGAAGGGATTCATCTCTCAGTGCGCACAATCTGTAATTGCAGAAAACTGCTCAGCATTCCGAATTACAAACAGCGTCTTTCTCATTACTATGGAAAGGATATGCGATACAGCGATTACGTAAAGCTTTCCAAGGGACAATATAATCGAATTCCGTCCGAAGGCGGGGTGTATGAGTTAAGCACTGCCAACAAGATTCAGTATGCGAGGCATCGCTGCGATGTATTGTACATTGGCTCATCGAAACACATCCGAAAGCGCTTGCTAAGTTACTCAGGCAGCAAGGGTAAGAACGCTCGCCTGAAGCATTTTGCTAATGCCTCCGATATTTTCGTCCGATACTCCTTAACTGTAGAGTATGTACATTTGGAAAAACAACTTCTCAAGCATTTCAAAATGACGTACGGCGAATTGCCGAAAGCAAATAAATTAGGAGGATGACCAATGAAACTCATTGTTCAAAATCTAAGATCCCGCCTGCGGGAGTTGAAGAACCTCTTCGGACATTTCCTTAATGCAAGAATGGTATTTGCAGAAGAGAGAGAGAGATTTGGTGAGGGAACCTCTCGCAGGGTATCAGGCTCTGCAAAAATCCTTATCACTTTCACCATAGGTAGAAAGATAGGCTTTGCTTTTCTTGTCGTGCTTATCTTGATGGGGGTCATGGCGGGCATCACCTTTCAGGGGTTCGACAAAGTCATCTCCAGCTTTGGAGATGTCGAACTCGAAACTGTCAAGCGCGGTGAATCAGGAAACTTGCGCTTCAGCATTACTCAACTCCTAATGGCGAGTAACGATTACATTATTACAGAAAAGGAATATTATCACAGCGAATACAACCGTCTTAATTCACGCGCCGATGACTTCTACCAGCAATTCATCCGGCTTCCCCTCACCGATGAAGAACGTCAGCTTGTTAGTGAAATTAAACAGGACATTGACTCCATCCGTGCTATTTCTGAACAGATTTTTTCAATACAGCATCCCCGACAGTCACCCGAAGCGTGGACGTTAATGGAGACAATGGACTATCGCTTCGGTGATGATGTCAATCAAAAAACGACAGAAATATTCGATGGCATCTCCAGCAGAATTGAACAAGATCGACGTTTGGCATCAGCCGTCAAAAAAAACGCAATGAATTCAATATACGGAGTAACTTTTTTAGGTATCGTTATCAGTCTTGTTGTAATGTACCTCACCGTTCAGAGAATTTCCAAACCAATTAACACTCTTACCAAGGCAGCCAGCGCCATTGCCAACGGCGATTATTCACAACGCCTTGTCGTGAAGACGCACGACGAAGTTGCAGTGTTGGCACAATCTTTTTCCCGCATGGCAGAATCGATCCAGCAATCGCAACGCGCGCTTGAAGAAAGCAAACGCTTCACGGAAAACATTGTTGCTACGGTTCCTTCTGGCTTAGTTGCCGTCGGTAAGCCTGCCCGCTCAACGAGTCGAGTCTTCGACCAAAGTCGTTCAGCCGGGGACTCGTGGGGATCCATCCTCGACGAGTCGAGTCGTCGACCTTCGGGAGAAGTCCTCTCCGTCAACCGAAGTTTCCGTGAGTTATTCAACGTGACGTCTCAACAGGTTGTGGGTCAACCCGTTGATGCGCTGCTTCAGACCATTGGACTTTCGCAGAAGTGTCGAGATGAGATCTCTGCGCGAATGCCGTTCCGTAATTTGGAGTGCGCATGCTCCATTCCCGGGAAAGGGGAACTGACGCTGAATCTGACGCTTTCTGGAATACGCCTTGCAGAAGAAGAAGAAGAAGAAGAA
>JAGVPT010000101.1 GCA_020052095.1 Bacteroidota bacterium
CTAAAGAATTCCTCGATGCTTGCATCGGGGTCATAAAGTACGATCGGATTTTTTATTCAACCAAGATACCTCGACGCTTGCGTCGAGGAGATTCATTTATTTTTCAAAGACGAAACATATCCGTTACGTTAGCATAATTGATGCTAAAACTGGGGAAATTTTATACAATGAAAAATCTGGTATTGAGTATGACGGGCAAGGGAAGGTGTTTAAACCTGATCCGGTTACATATTTGCAGGATCCGACACTGTTAGATAATAACAACACTAATTATGCTGAGATTAAAGACGCTTACACTTCTGTTATTTTACAGGGACTCCAGCCGCCAGTCGGGGGATTGTACTACCTAAATGGTGAGTTTACTCGCTCTATTGATGAAATAGAACCATCTTATCCTCTTGCAACAAGCTCAGATGGCACTTTCAACTACAATCGGAGCCAATTTCAATTTGAAGAGGTAAATATTTATTATTTCGTTGATCAAGAAATAAGATATATCCGTAATTTAGGTTTTACGCCAAGTTTCGGGGGGCATCCCTTATATTTTGATGCACATATCGGTGATGGAAATACTCAATATTTACCAGATTTAAAAGAGCTAGTTTTTGGTGATGATGGAGTTGATGCAGGTGAAGATCATACTGTAATTATTCACGAGCTTGGTCACGCACTTCACGATGTTTTGCTTCCATATCCTGGTTTGCTTGGGAATATTTCTTTTGATACACAAAAAATAACTGAAGGTGTTGGTGATTATCTTGCGTATAGTTATAAGAAAACACAATCATCTTTCATGCAATATGTTTTAGCCCCATGGTATTCTAGTGGTCGTCCAGATCCCCCAAGAGTTATAAATACTGATTTTTCTAATTTTAAATATCCCGCACAATGGAACGGAATACATGATCCTGCCGGAAAGCTATGGGCATCAACTCTAGTTGACGTTGAAGAAAGAGCGGGGTATGGTTTAGGACGAGACATAACCACTAAGCTACTACTGGAATCGTTTCATTATACACTTTATGACAATTTAGTTTATGATCAAGTCCAGGCAATTTTTAAAGCAGATAAAAATATATCTGAATATAATGGCAGTCATCTTAAATCGCTCGGTAGGATTTTTTATGATCGTGGTTTTTTTGATCATGATAATAACAATCAAAATAACCATATTTATGCCGGAGATATTACTGCTAATAAAACTATCTCTATAATTGGTTGGGTAGATAGTGATATCAGAATTAAAAACGGTGTGACTGTTACAATAGCACCGAATACATTTTTATATCTCAACAATTCCTCAAAAATTATAGTCGAGAATGGAGGTTCGATTGTTTTTCAGAGTGATCCAACTGGTGGGGTAAATCTAATCTCGTATGATAATTCAGAAATAACCATAAACAGTGGCGGCAGTTTAAATTTAACAAATTGTTATGCACAGCCCGGTTCGAATTTTAAAATAACATCCTACGGTTATTGTTTTATTGATGGCTTTAATGTCTCAGGTAGTCAAACATGGAGTGGAATAATATTGAATGGTTCCGGAGCAAACAATTCTGTAATTAAAAATTCAGTTATAAAAAATGTCTTGACGTATGGCGGGTCTGCACTCAGTTTTCTGGGTGCACAGAATCCGACAATTGCCAACTGTAATATTTCGAACAACGTCAACTACGGCACCAGCGGCATCTTTCTCTACAACTCCGGTAATCCCATTATTCACGATAACACCATTTCAGCAAACGGCGGTTTCGGAATCAGGCTGAATAGTACGAATGGATATATCTGGCTAAACACGATTTCGTCAAATCCATCAGGGTCCGTTGACTGTTATTCGTATGCCTCGCCATCTTTTGGTGCATCTGGCTTTCCTGCATACAACGGCAACAACACAATGAGCGGTGGCGCGTACGGTGTGCAGGCGGCATCGTACTGCAGTCCACTTGTAGGATCCCAGAATACATCGTACTATGGTTACAACAGTATCACCGTAACAAGCACTGCCCGCGTCAATTCGACATCATATTCAAGTGTGCTTGCCGAACAGAACTGGTGGGGGAGCAGGTCCCCTTCAAGCTTCTGGTTTGTAGCCGATGGGACATCCTGGATTGACTATATTCCCTACCTTATTGAGGAACCTGGAGGGATGGAGCAAGGCGCTCCACTCTTCGTTGTCGACCGTCCAACTGAGACGGCCACTGGTTCCACCAAGATTCCTGCTGTTGCGGAATCTCGTGAAATCCCAGACAGTGTGTTTCAGATGCTACAATCGGCGATTCGATTGCGTTTCGCCGGTAATATTGCGGGGGCGACCTCAATTGCAAAGCGGATACTTGAGAATTTTTCTTCGACTCCCACAGCGGGGCTTGCGGCGGCAGAACTTCTTCAGGTATATCGTGTCAGCCGCGATCCTCTAATTGTGGAGGCCTCTGAAAAAATTTGGAAAAGCGATCCCACCGTCAACCCTGCCGTTGGCACGGCTTTATCCAAGTTACTACTTGAGTACGGTCGTGTTGAAGACGCAGTCTCCGTGTTAAAAGAGTTAGCACAGGAAAAAATGCCGGAGGATATCCGGAAGTCGGCTATGCTGGATTTGGTCTATCTTGGAATAGCCGGAGTTGCCACACCGACCGGGCAGGAAGAAGTTTTGAAGACATTAAGCGACAAGTATCCCAACGATCCGAATGTTCTTCAGGCTCAATGGCTATTGCAAACAATGTCAAAATCGCCAGCGCCACAGCAACCCGGTGCTCAATTGCCCACTAAGACGCATGAAACGATCAACGGACTTGCCATTGAGAATTACCCCAACCCCTTCAATCCATCTACCACAGTCCGATACGAACTTTCGACGCTAGTACACGTCACACTCAAGCTTTACAACGTCGTCGGGCAAGAAGTAGAAACACTTGTCGACGAAATGCAGGAAGGCGGTGTCAAGTCAATTGTCTTCAAGGCCGGCAACCTAGCAACCGGGACATACTTCCTGCGCCTACAAGCTGGAAATCTGTTGGTCACGAAGAAGGTTCAGTTGCTGAAGTAATCTGTCACTTTGCCGTTGTTGACATTTATATATATCTGGGCAAACTGACTACGCCATCATGATATTAGCAGAATCTAGATGTTTGCATCTATTCCTGGAGCTAGATTTTGACTTTCTGATTTTCTCTTTAGGGGCTTTGGCGCACTCTTCACGTCCCAGCCGATGAATTATTTTTTTGCGTTGCATCGGCCCGATTACATTTGCGTTGACACTCCAATGCATATTTGCTATACTTGTCCCGACGGGCCGGATTCCCACAGTGCAGCAATTCACTCATTCTTTTTTAACTAGAGAGAGGAGTCGCTCATGGATGAAGTCAATACCAATCAAACACCCTCTGAAGAATCGTCTGAAATGTCTTTCACCGATAAAGTGATGAACGTGTTTTCCGCACCGGGGGAATTATTTGAAGGCATAGCTAAATCCGAAAAGCAGAATTCCAACTGGTCGATCCCTCTTGTGCTTACAATGATCGCCGGGATCATTTTTGTTCTCGTCGCATTTTCTCAGGCGCCGATTCAAGACCAGATGCGTGAACAGACCGAGAAGACGTTTCAGAATCAGGTAGCGAGCGGAAAGATGACCCAGGAACAGGCGGATCTAGCCATATCGAGAAATCCGGCACAGCCCGGATCACCGCTCTTTTTTATTTTTGGATCCGTCGGCGTCGCGTTCGTCACGGCTGCGATGCTTTTCGGTTTTGCACTGGGATTTTGGCTTGTCGGGAAATGGGTCTTCAAAGCCCCCCCAACGTACGGCAAGGTGCTGGAGGTTGTTGGGTTGTCAATGTATGTTTCGGTGCTGGGAAGTATTATCACGTTGCTTCTTGTCGTTGCAATGGGTTCGCTCTATGCAACGCCGAGTCTGGCATTGGCAGTTTCACATTTTGATCCGGTAAACAAAGTAGATAAGCTCCTTGCTTCAGTCAACCTTGTCACATTTTGGTACCTCGCCGTTGTTTCTGTTGGATTGGGAAAGATATTTTCCGTATCAACAACAAAGGCGCTCGTAGCAGTTGGAGTGTTGTGGGCGGTGTGGACTGCCATCACGGTGTTCGTCGGATTTGGGATGTAGAAGATTACATGATTCCTTGCGGATCGACGTCGACGATAATTCTCACGTCGTTACGGTTTGAGGTTGATACTTGCTGAACGGCCCGGGTGACCGCATTCCGAACAAGTGCGCCGCTTGGGTGGTTTGATTTTAGCGCCTTCACAATGATATGCCACCGATAACTATTCTTGATTTTTGAGATGACGGCTGCCACCGGACCGAGGATCACCGCCTGTGGGATGAGCAGTCGCAATACTCCTGAAAACTTTTCCGCCGTGCGCTGCACGTTTTTTTCGTCCGGGCCCTTGAACTCGATCAGCACCAGACGTGCAAATGGTGTGTACACTGCTGATTGCCTGTATCGCAATTCTTCTTCATAAAATCCGCGATAATCGTGCGTGAGAACATGCTTAAGGCTGTAGTGGTCGGTTTGATAGCTCTGGATAAAGACTTCTCCCTTTAACGCGCTTCTTCCGGCGCGGCCGGCAACCTGCGTTAACAATTGAAATGTCCGTTCTGCAGAGCGAAAATCGGGAAGCAACATTTGCGTGTCCGCTGAAATAACTCCCACGAGTGTCACCCTCGGAAAGTCCAACCCTTTTGCCACCATCTGTGTGCCGAGTAAAATGTCGGCGTCGCCTCGTCCGAATTGTTGGAGAAGTTTATCATGGGCGCCTTTGCGCGTTGTTGTATCGAGGTCCATGCGCAGCACTTTCGCCTGCGGGAACAGCGCTGCAACATCTTGCTCGACCCTCTGCGTGCCGAATCCCTGCAATCGTAGTTGCACTCCCTTGCACTCCGCGCAAACATTTGGAACCGGCTTCACTGAACCGCAGTAATGGCAGCGAAGGTGCTTCCTGACGAGGTGATACGTGAGTGTCACATCGCATTGTTCGCACCGCTCGACATGCCCGCATTCCACGCATTCGATGAACGGTGCAAAGCCGCGGCGATTTTGAAGGAGAATTATTCCTTCCTTCTTTTGCAGTCTGTCCCTAATTTTGTTTTCCAATAATTTCGAGATGGAATGGAAGCCCCCTTCAAACGCCTTCTTTCCAATCGTCTTCGCCTCTTCTTTCATAGCGGCAAAACGGCGCGTATGCTCGTCCGACATATTGACTATGGTGATTGACGGCAGCACGGCGTTGTCGATTCTTCCCGGCAATTCCAGGAGGGAATATTTTTTTGTTTCGGCATTGTAAAATGACTCTATTGAAGGCGTAGCGGAGCCGAGAACAACGACAGCGTTGGCGAGATGTCCGCGCATGATCGCGACGTCGCGTGCATTGTATCGCGGTGCGGCATCGAATTGTTTGTATGAAGATTCATGTTCTTCATCTACCACGATAAGACCGAGATTGGCGAGGGGAGCGAATATCGCCGAACGAGGACCTATCACAATCCTGTACTTTCCTTGACGGGAGAACCTCCATGCGTCGTATCGTTCCCCCTCGGACATGCGGCTGTGCATCACCGCGACGTCGTTCCCGAAGTGCATCCGAAAGCGCCGGACGATTTGCGGCGTCAACGATATTTCGGGCACAAGCACGATGGCCGTTTTTCCCCGAGCCAACATACTGCTGATCGCCTCGATATAGACTTGTGTTTTCCCGCTTCCTGTGATTCCGTGGAGCAGAAATGTCTTTGAACGATTGGCCTGAAGCGCGGCGACTATCTCTTTGAGCGCGTCCGACTGGTGTTGTGTCAATTGGAGCGATGAAACGGCAGTCGCGCCCTCCTCGGGGGCGAATTCCACTGTCCGCTCAACTTCTCGTTCAACAACGCCGACGATATTCTTCTCGATGAGCGTTGAAAGGGAGGAAAGCGATGCGCCCGTTTCTTTCAGAAGCGAGCGGACCGGATATGGCTCATTCGGCAACTCTGCGATGCGCGCCATGAGTTTTTGCTGACTTTTCCCCTTCGGCTTAAACTCGTTCGAAACGGTTTCTTTGATAATAAACTTTTCGATTTTCGGTTTTGCAGTGGCGGATGAGAGGAGTTCGTCCACTCCGACAATGCCTTCATCCACAAGATCGGCGAGGATCCCATAGATACCCTTGACGTTCGATTTTTTCTGAAGCTGTGCAATGGAAAGATGTTTTCCCGACATTAACGCTCTCAGAACTTTGCCTCTATGGCCGGCGGATTGTTCGAGCCTGGAGATTTCATCATGTTCAAGTGGCCGTTTCAATGAGACTGTTTTCTTGTTCTCGATCGATATCCCTTGAGGGAGGAATACTTTCAACGTTTCGCCGATCGGGGCCGCATAGTACTCGGCAATCCATGCACCGAGCTTCAGAAGCTCATCGGAGAGAGAAGGTGAGGCTTCAAGAACATCATGGATGGGCCTGAGCGTCTTGACGGAGGATCCGGAAGGGAAACCTACGACGATACCGGACAATACTTTTTTTCCAAACGGCACAAGAACCCGGCTTCCCGGCCGAACGAGTTGTGCAAGGTCGGGTGGGACGATATAGGTGAAGGATTGATGGAGTGGAACAGGAAGAGCGACATCAACGAGCAATTGGTTCATGGCGGGGCCCAGGTGGGGCACGAAGAACATTTACGAAAGTTCTGCTTCGATTTGTTTGTACACGTCGAGCAGCGGCATATTTTTTTCGAGCGCAACGCGCTTGCATTCCTCGAATTCCGGCGAAAGCCGCTCCGCTCCGTCAACACCGAGCACTTTTACCCTTATTTCCCCAAAACTTGTCTTCACAACCTTGGAGGAGCGTTGAAGCTTGCGCCGCTCGATGGATTGAATCCGCACGCCTAACGTTGTCGTCTCGGCAAAAATTACTTTCAAGACGGAATCGATCTTACCTCTGTTGACAAGAGCGGAGAGCAGGATTCCCGGTCTTCCTTTCTTCATCACGACCGGAATCATATACGCGTCGTGCGCGCCGTTGGAAATGAGCTGCTCGATGACAAATGGGAAGATTTCCGGATTCATATTATCGATGTTGGTTTCGATGGAGACAAGTTCGTCCTTGTCGTAGCTCGCTTCTAGGTTTGCGATGAAGATCCGCAGCAGGTTCGGTACCCGTGGAATCTCTCTTGTTCCGCAGCCATAGCCGATGGCTTTCACCGTCAACGCTTCCATGGAAAGCGTTCCCGAAGAGAGGGCCTTGAGGATGCCGGCTCCGGTAGGCGTCGTCAGTTCGAAAGGGATATCAGTGAGAATGGTTGGGTACCCTTGAAGTATCTCGAGCGTTGCGGGTGTCGGGATGGGCATCGTGCCGTGTTGTGTGTGGATAAATCCGCCGCTGCCGAGTTTGACCGGAGACGAATACACCGCATCGATCCCAAAATACTCCAGGCAAATGCACGCGCCCACAATGTCCACAATTGAATCAACGGCACCAACTTCGTGGAAATGAATTTTGTCGAGCGTTGTACTGTGGATCTTCGCTTCCGCCTGGCCAATGACGGTAAATATTTTGGCTGCCCGCTCCCGCACCCTCGGAGGAAGGGTCGAGTGATCAATCAGTGCGAGAATATCCGTCAGGCTCCGTGATGGATGAGGATGGTCGTGTGTGCGGTGATTGTGCCCATCCGTGTGATGCTCGTGTGAGTGTGGTTTCGCGCTGTCACCTTCTCCGTCAATCGTGACATCGACTGTCTGTGCGGTTATCGCATTCCGCTCAACAATTCTTGTGCTGATCGAATAGCCTCCGACGGAAAGTTTCGCCAATTCTTTCTGGAGAAATTCCAACGGGACGCCTGCGTGCAAGAATGCACCCAGCGTCATGTCTCCGCTGATGCCGGCGATGGTGTCGAAATAGGCGATGGTCATAAATGTACTATTGGTGAACGGCTGATTCCCCTCTAATATAATAATTTTCTCCCAAGAACACGAATCAGAAAAAGAACGTGCGATGCATTTTTGTACCGTGGTACTCTTTCGGATCTATCTCCCACGCTCTGCGTGGGAGATTACGAAAAGCTCAGAATGTTATTTCGAAGAGTGTGACAGGAGGGGCATGAGGTATTTTAGAAACCGTTCTGTGGCTCCGAGGTTTTGCTCAACCAATTGCCGCGCTTTTTTCCCCGCGTCAATTCTCTTTGCTTCATTGTCGAGCAGCGTTCGAAGAGTCCGATACAAGTCTTTTTCGTCCTCGACGACAAAGCCGCCTCCGGAATGTGCCAGCGCGATAGCTTCCTGCGAATTGGTGTGCTTTGGTCCATAGAGCACCGGAAGCGAGAATGCCGCCGGTTCAAGAACGTTGTGCACACCTTGGCGGAAACTCCCCCCAATGTACGCGATATGGGCATAGCGATAGAGAGGGACAAGTACACCTACGCTATCGATGAGAATTACTTTCTCATTGCTGTACTCGTTCATATCGGAAAATCGGATGAACGACGTCCGCCCTTCAAGCCGGTATTCAACTTGTTCGAGGTGTTCGATTGTTGGTTCGTGGGGAACGAGAATCGTGAGTAAGTCCGGCATTGCCTCCTGCAACTTGAATACCACGGGAAGCACGACGTTATCGTCAGCATCCCAGCTTTGGCCGACGACAAATACCTTCTTCCCTCCGACTATCCGGTCAGCTAGGATGTGTTTCTTGGCTGCTTCGTCGCGCCTCATGTTGACCTGGTCGAAGCGGGTATCACCGATTGATTCAATGACAGGATGGGAGAGTTTGAAATCGTCGAAGGATATGCGGTCGCTGTTTGAGGAAGTGAGAATATATGAAAGACAATCATACAATGAACGGTGAAATTGACGGACGAACAAAATCTTTCGCGGCGAATTTTTCTTCATTGTCGCGTTTGCGATCATCGTCGGAATGTTTCTCTCTTTCAGCGCCCAAAGGATGTTGGGCCATACATCATATCGGACCATGACGACCGCTGTCGGGCGAACGATGTCGACGAACGCATTCGCCTGCCTGTGAGAATCGAACGGAAGGTAGGAGATGATATTTGCCAGTTTGTAGTTCTTGGAATGCTCGTACCCCGACGGTGAAAAGAACGTTGCAATAATGGCGATCTCGGGATTTATTTTCTTAATTGCGGCGATAATAGGTTTGGCTTGTTCGAATTCCCCCATGGAAGAGGAATGAAACCAGATGCGGTCGCTGGAAGGCAATTGCTCTACCTGCGCTCTAATATTCCTCAAGAGATATTTCCTTCCCCTGATGCCCCGGCGAATCTTATCATTGAAGAAGCCGCCGATGTGAAACACGCACCACATCAGCGTGACGATGACACTGTTATAAAAGAACTGCCAAATCATAGTTGAACGCGCATCATGATCTCCGGTGCTGTGTGCAGTAGTCGCCGCAAAGACACGACGATCTTTGCAGAGGCTAATAACGTAAAACAAATATACTACCGTCCTCTAATTTGTGCAATCGAAAATGGAGATTTTATTTCCTAAACTTTCCGTTGATTATCGGGGCATAGTTCGGTATATTATTGTTCCAAAACTGAAAAACCATATGCGAGCTATTATTCCAGTTGCCGGCATAGGCAGCAGGCTTCGGCCCCATACGTATACAATTCCGAAGGTGTTGCTCAATGTTGCCGGTAAGCCCATTATAGGCCATATCATGGACAAGATTATTGCCGGCGGGTTCGACGCGGCAACGATCGTTGTCGGCTACCTGGGCGATAAAGTGAAAGAGTACATTACAGAAAACTACTCCATTAGCGTCGATTTTGTGGAACAGGAAGAACGCCTTGGGTTGGGGCACGCGATTTATCTGTCGCGGCATACAATTTCGAAGGATCCGATTCTTATTATTCTCGGCGATACAGTCTTTGACGTCAATCTCTCGGCGATGATGAAGGGGGAATATTCGAGTATCGGAGTGAAGGAAGTTCCGGATCCGAGACGTTTCGGCGTTGCGGAAACGAAGAACGGATTCATTACAACGTTGATTGAGAAACCTGAAAATCCGACGAGTAATCTCGCAATTGTTGGTCTCTATTTTATTAAGCATCCGGATATTTTGCTGGAATGCTTGAAAGAGATGATCAAGAATGACGTTAGAACGAAGAGCGAGTTTCAGCTCACTGATGGTCTGCAGATGATGATCGAACGAGGGGAGAGAATAAAAACCTTCACCATTGACGGGTGGTTTGACTGCGGGAAACCCGAAACACTGCTCGAGACGAACAAGCATCTGTTAAGTCAAAATTCAACGCATACCTCCCCCGATGGCGTCGTCGTTATTCCGCCGGTGTTCATATCCCCCAAATCCACTGTGAAAAATTCAGTAATCGGTCCGAATACGACAATCGCCGCCGGCGCCACAGTGGAAAATTCAATCGTGAGGAACTCCATCATCAGCGAGGCCGCCACGGTCCAATCAGCGTTGCTTGAAGAATCGATCATCGGAAGCAATGCGACCGTGAAGGGTGGATACAAAAGAATTAATATTGGAGATTCATCCGAACTCGAGTTCTATTAAGAGTCGCACCTGAGCGCCGTCGGCTTTTCCATCGTGGGCTCGCCCGGCACAATCTGACCATAATCACAACACAGCAAGGAGCAAAAATTCAATGAGGTATCTTTTCACATCCGAATCAGTTTCCGAAGGACATCCGGATAAGGTGTGCGATGCGATTTCAGACTCGGTCTTGGACGCGCTGTTGAAGCAAGATAAATATTCGCGTGTTGCATGTGAATGCTTTGTCACGACCGGCCTTGTCATGATCGGCGGAGAAATTACAACGAACGCATATGTCGATTTTCAATCGTTAGCTCGCGAGACTGTCCGCGAAATCGGCTACACAAAAGCCGAATATAAATTCGACGCCGATTCATGCTCAGTGATTTCAAGTATCCACTCTCAATCGGCAGACATCGCTCGCGGGGTGAACACCGGGGGCGCAGGAGACCAGGGAATGATGTTCGGTTATGCGAATAGCGAAACGCCGGAGTTGATGCCGATGCCGATCATGTTTGCGCATAAGCTTGTCCGACGCCTCGCCGAAATTCGCAAAGAGAATATCCGCCTCATGCCTTACCTTCGTCCGGATGCAAAATCGCAGGTGACAATCGAGTACAACGGCGGCACGCCGGTTCGCGTCGATACGGTAGTTGTCTCCACGCAGCACGATGCGGACGCGTCGCAAAAGCGCATCCGCGAAGACGTCATCGAGCATGTGGTGAAAAAGGTCGTCCCCGAGCGGCTGCTCGATAAAAAGACAAAGTATTACGTTAATCCGACGGGTCGTTTTGAAATAGGCGGACCCCACGGCGACAGCGGTTTGACGGGGAGGAAGATCATTGTTGATACGTATGGCGGACGCGCCCCCCATGGCGGCGGTGCGTTCTCCGGAAAAGATCCGTCGAAGGTGGACCGCAGCGCGGCATATGCTGCACGCCATCTCGCAAAAAATATTGTTGCCGCAGGTTTGGCGACGGAATGCCAGATTCAGGTCGCGTACGCTATCGGGGTCGCCGAACCAGTTTCAATTTACGTGAATACATTCGGCACCGGGAGATTGCCTGACGCAGAGATTTCCCGCATTTTGAAAAAAGAAATCGACATGACGCCTCGCGGCATTATCAATCGCCTGAATCTTCTCCGGCCGATTTACAAAAAGACGGCGGCGTACGGCCATTTTGGACGGAATGAGAAAGAATTCACCTGGGAACATTTGGATCTTGTGCCGATGTTAAAAAGAAAAGCAACTTAGTTCATTTCCACGATTATTATTATTTGGAGAGCACAATGAGTACAGCAGTACTGGAACAGAAGCGACAGGCCTACAAGGTCAAAGACATCTCCCTCGCTGAATGGGGGAGAAAAGAGATCCGACTTGCAGAGGCGGAAATGCCCGGTCTTATGACGATCCGCGAAGAATACCGGAAACAACAACCTCTCAAAGGCGCACGCATCGCCGGCTGCCTTCACATGACTATTCAAACGGCAGTTTTGATCGAGACACTTATCGAACTCGGCGCAGAGGTGTCATGGTCATCGTGCAACATCTTTTCAACGCAAGATCACGCTGCGGCCGCCATTGCCGCAACCGGTATCCCCGTTTTTGCGTGGAAAGGTATGAACGCCGAAGAGTTCGATTGGTGCATCGAGCAAACGCTCTTTGCTTTCAAAGGAGGCAAAGCCCTGAATATGATTCTCGATGACGGCGGGGATTTGACAAACATGGTGTTCGACAAGTTTCCGGAACTCGCCGCGGGTATCAAAGGGCTTTCTGAAGAGACCACGACCGGCGTTCACCGCCTCTATGATCGGATGAAAAACGGGACGCTCCTCGTTCCCGCCTTCAACGTCAACGATTCGGTGACGAAATCGAAATTCGACAACAAATACGGCTGCCGCGAATCGCTCGTCGATGCGATCCGGCGTGCGACCGACCTCATGCTCGCCGGCAAAGTCGCCGTCGTTGCGGGGTTCGGCGATGTCGGAAAAGGCTCTGCCGAGTCGTTGAGTAGCGCCGGCGTCCGCGTTATCGTGACCGAAATCGATCCGATTTGCGCATTGCAGGCGGCGATGGAAGGATACGAAGTGAAGAAGATGGACAACGCGATTCCCGAAGCGGACATCATCGTGACAGCTACCGGAAACCGGGATATTGTGGTCGAGCGTCATTTCAAGAAGATGAAGCATAACGCGATCGTCTGCAATATCGGTCACTTCGATACAGAGATCGACATGGCCTGGCTCAACAAGAATTACGGCCGCACGAAGGACACCATAAAACCGCAGGTCGACAAGTACACGATCGCCGGCAAAGATCTGATCATACTCGCCGAAGGGCGGCTTGTGAATCTCGGCTGCGCGACGGGTCATCCGTCGTTCGTCATGTCAAATTCGTTCTCGAATCAAACACTCGCCCAGATCGAGCTCTGGAACCACAGTGATAAGTACGAAAAGAAGGTCTATATGCTGCCGAAGCATCTCGATGAAAAGGTCGCGCGGCTCCACCTCGCAAAGCTCGGTGCCGAGCTCGATTCGCTTTCCGCTGCCCAGGCCGAGTACATCGGAGTCCCGGTACAAGGACCGTTTAAGCCAGATTATTATCGTTACTGATCATGTGATAGTGGAGGAATGTTGTAGTGAAACCCCGAGGAATCTCGGGGTTTTCTTTTGAAACGAAACGTGCCGGCGGAGTGTTCCAGACAGCAGAAGTCGACTTAAGAATAAAACACAATCGAGGGAGAGAGATGATGAAGTACGTCGTACCGTTCATATTGTCCATGTTCGCGGCATCCGCCGCAACAGCGCAGACCACAAAGGAGAGCCCAATGCCGGCATTCTTTACATTTACGATGAAAACCATTGACGGCAAAGAGAAGCCGTTGGTTCAATATAAGGGCGATGTGCTCATGGTTGTCAACGTTGCTTCGTTTTGTGGTTATACCCCGCAGTACAAAGACCTCGAAAGTTTGTACGAGTCGTACAAAAATAGGGGATTTAAAATCCTCGCGTTTCCGGCAAACAACTTTGGTTCACAAGAACCCGGAACAAACGAAGAGATCAAGAGCTTTTGTGAAACGAATTACAGAGTTTCCTTCGACCTCTTCTCCAAAATCAGCGTGAAGGGAAATGACCAGCATCCCCTCTATCAATATTTGACAAAAGAGTCCGACTTCAAAGGCGACATTGGCTGGAATTTCACGAAATTTCTGGTCGACCGAAAGGGATACGTTGTTGCGAGATACTCCACACGAGTCGTTCCGACCGCGAAGGAAGTTCAACAAAAAATTGATGAACTGATCGCGGCGAAATAATTATTCCATCTCCTCGTTTCCACTCTCCCGTGCAGAATCGCACATCTCCGTACCTCGTTCCTACGCTCCTGCGTAGGAACGAACAGGTTCGCGATGCATTTCGTTGATTGTCGTACGATTTATGAGTATATTTTTTCAAATAAATTATTCCGGGACTCATGCTTCGACAATTTGACCTTCGCTCTTCGCGGACATTCTCTCCCGATCTCTTACAAACTCGGCGCACCTCGTCGCAAAAAGTCGGGAAGACAGTCGCCGCCATCATTCGTCGCGTTCAGTTGCAGGGTGATGACGCGCTTCGCTATTACTCCCGAAAATTTGACGGCGCGGAAATTACGTCTCTACGGATCCCCGAAAAGAAGATATGGTCTGCGCTTGCCGACGCCGACCCCCGTTTTGTTCGCATTCTCCGTGAAGCTGCAGCAAATATATGGAAGTTTCATATTCATCAGCGTCGGCCAGCATGGAGACTAGGGGAGAGATTTAACTCCTCTCTTCGCCAGATCTATTTACCCGTCGAAAGAGCCGGAGTCTACATTCCCGGAGGAAAGGCTGCCTACCCTTCTACCGTTCTTATGAACGTTATTCCGGCAAAGGTTGCGGGGGTGAGGGAGATTGTGCTTGTCTCTCCACCTGACAAGGAGGGGAATGTACACCGCGATGTGCTGGCAGCCGCCGCGCTTCTCGATATTAAACACGTCTTCCGGGTCGGGGGTGCGCAGGCAATTGCCGCGCTAGCGTACGGGACGAAATCAATACCGTCGGTGGACGTAATTGTCGGTCCCGGAAACGTATTTGTCGCAACCGCAAAGAGGATAGTATTCGGACAAGTCGGCATCGACGGTGTCGCCGGCCCAAGCGAGGTCGTCATACTTGCCGACGAGAGCGCTCGACCGGATTTCATCGCCTCCGATATGCTCGCGCAAGCAGAGCATGATGAATCAGCCTCTTCCATTCTCGTAACGCCAAGTGTGCGCCTTGCCGAGAGTGTAGGCAGGGAAGTAGTGAAAATGCTCCACATTCTTCCCCGAAATAGCATCATCGCCTCCTCGCTCAAGAATTGCGGAGGAACTATTCTGGTGAAAGATCTAAAGCACGGGGCGGAAATCGTGAACGCCCTCGCGCCGGAACATCTCTCCATCGTTACCCGAAATGATGGAGCTATATTGAAAAAGATCAAACACGCGGGATCTATCTTTGTCGGAAACTATTCGCCCGTTGCCGTCGGAGATTATTTTGCCGGACCGAACCATGTTCTCCCCACTGAACGGACGGCGCGCTTCTCATCGCCTTTGTCTGTCGACAACTTCACGAAGAAGTCGAGCGTGATACAGTATACGAAACGCAAAATGGAATCGGTGAGCGAAAAGGTCGCGTTGTTCGCCGAGCACGAGGGACTAACGGCACACGCTCTCTCAGCTCGGCTGCGTGGAAAGCGAAAACGACGGTGAGCTTTCTTGAAAACATAAAAACAAACGTGCGTGCGCTAGAGACGTACGCCGTCAAAGGAAAGACTCTTCAGCCAGGATTGATCAAGCTCAATCAAAATGAAAATCCGTTCGACATCCCTGATGACATCAAGCGCGAGCTTGCGCAAGAATTTTTCAGCCAATCATGGAATCGCTACCCAGAAGTATTCCCCGTTGATTTGTTGAAAGCGTTGTCGGTGCACACCCGGCATCCTGTGGAAGGAATTATCGCAGGAAATGGTTCGAACGAACTGATGTATACGGTTCTTATGTCGACCGTGGGGAAGGGAACGAAAGTTCTCATTCCATCTCCGTCATTTTTTCTCTACGAGAAGGCAGTAAAGGTGTTCGACGGTGAGGTTCTCTCTGTTCGTATGAACGACAATCTCTCGTTCCCGACGGATAGAATCATCGAGGCGGCGAGGAGAGAAAAACCGGCGTTGATAATTCTTGTCTCGCCGAATAGTCCGACCGGACAGTCAATTGCAATTGATGATGTCGAGAAAATACTTGCGGCGACGTCCTCCATCGTTCTCGTCGACGAAGCGTATATCGAATTCTCCGATAAACCCAGCGCCCAATCGCTGATAGAAAAGCACGACCGCCTGGTAGTGTTGAGGACATTTTCAAAAGCGTTCGGCATGGCAGGTTTGCGGGTAGGCTACTTTCTTGCCCAGGCGGCCCTCTGCGAAGAATTCTTGAAACCGAAGATCCCGTTTGCGGTTAACAACTTCTCTGCATCCGTCGCAATAAAACTGATGCAGAGAAAAAAGCTCATTGATGAACGGATAGCGTACATCAAGATTCAAAAAGAATTCCTTCTGAACTCGCTCCGTGCTCTTCCCGGGATCGAAGTGTTTCCTTCTGACACAAATTTTCTTATCTTTAAAACGCGCCACGAATCCGGCGCTCTGTTTCAACGCCTTCTCCATGAGAACGTGCTTGTCCGGGATGTCAGCTCGTATCCGATGCTAGGACGAATGCTGCGCGTCAATGCGGGGACTGAAGAGGAAAACACAACATTCCTTGCTGTCCTTAAAAAAAATCTCTGAACGTCTATTCAATTCTTATGAAAATTCTCGTTTTCGTTAACCACGTGCCAGACACCGAAACCAAAGTAAAAGTTTCCGCCGACGGAAAAACCATCGACCCGGCAGGCGTCAACTACATGCTCAATCCCTACGATGAAATTGCGGTGGAAGAGGGTTTGAAGCTGAGGGAAAAGTCGTCAGGCGAAGTGGTCGTTGTCTCGCTGGGCACCGACGCCAACAAAGAGACCCTACGCAAGGCGCTCGCAATGGGCTGCGACAAAGCCGTCGTGCTCAAAGATAGCTCCCCGCGGGATTCATTCGGTGTGGCACGCGCACTCGCCGACTACGCGAAAGAATACTCGCCGGATATTATCCTCTGCGGTAAGCAGTCCATCGATTATGATGACGCCCAAGTGGGAGGATTGGTGGCGGAGATGTTAGGATTGCCGTCCATTTCCGTTGTCGTGAATTTGGACGTGACAGATGGCGCGATCGTTGCCGAGAGGGAAATCGAGGGAGGACACGAGATTGTTCATTCGAGGCTTCCAGCGGTCATCATTGCCCAGAAAGGGCTCAATCAACCTCGGTATCCGTCGTTGAAAGGTATCATGGATGCGAAACGAAAGCAGATTGAAGAACGCGTTGTGTCCGCAATTAAGCCGAGGGTCGAAGTTCTCGCAATGAAAAAGCCTTCAGCCAAGCCCCCAGGAAAAATCGTGGGGACCGATGCTTCGGCAATCCCGGAATTGGTTCGACTACTGCACGAAGAAGCAAAGATAATTTAACTACACACCAGGAATCTGACATTATGAAGATCATAGCCTTTGCAGAACAACGAAATAATCAATTCAAGAAGACAGCGTTTGAAGTTGTGTGCGCGGCTAAAACAATCGCCGACGAACTGTCGGCCGAGCTGGTGGCCCTTGTCGTCGGCGGAAACGTTTCCCCGATAGCCGGAGAATTGGGAAAATATGGCGCGTCGAGGGTGATTGTCGTGGAAGATTCTCGCCTTCAATACTATTCGACAACCGCGTACGCAAAAGTTATTGCGGAAGTCGCACAACAAGAATCAGGGCAAGTCATTTTTCTTTCGGCAAGTTCACTCGGGAAAGACGTGGCGCCCCGTGTGGCAGCGAAACTCGACGCGGGCCTTGCGACCGACTGCACTGCGATTCGCGTGGAGAACGGCGATTGCGTCGCTACACGTCCCGTCTATGCAGGTAAGGGACTGACCGATGTTCGCATCACATCACCGGTGAAGATGTTTTCTCTTCGCCCCAACGTTTTTTCCGCCGGAACTCCTTCCAGCGGTGCCGCGACAATCGAAAAAAGAAATGTTCCACTGACTGACGCGGATTTCACCGCCGCCGTAAAGGAAGTGAAAGCGTCGAGCGGAAAGAAGGATGTTGCGGAAGCCGATATCATCGTCTCGGGCGGGCGCGGCTTGAAGGGCCCGGAACACTTTGCGATGATCGAAGAACTTGCTTCAACGTTGAATGCCGCTGTTGGCGCTTCGCGCGCCGTTGTCGATGCGGGATGGCGTCCGCACGACGAACAAGTCGGCCAAACGGGAAAGACAGTCGCTCCCACGCTCTACATTGCCGTCGCCATCTCGGGTGCAGTCCAGCATCTTGCCGGAATGTCCTCTTCGAAATTTATCGTCGCGATCAACAAGGACAAGGACGCCCCGATCTTTTCCATTGCCGATTACGGAATCGTCGGTGATGCGTTTGAAATTGTCCCCGCCTTCTCCGCGGAGCTAAAAAAGGTATTGGGAAAATAGTCTTCGCGTGTGATCCACTTATTTGCTATTCAGTGTCCTTTTTTATATACTCGCTTCATGTTTATCGTACTGTAATTAGGAGAATGTTCGGTGGAAAAGGTTCAGGTTGATATTTTGGGATTGTCGACGAGTCCGTCGAGCGGCGGAGCTTACGCTTTGATATTGAAGGAAGTAAACGGGAATCGGCGTCTCCCGATCATCATCGGTGCATTCGAAGCCCAATCAATAGCGCTCGAGATGGAAGGAATAAAGCCACCCCGTCCGCTGACACACGACCTGATGAAAAATATTATCGACACTTTCGGGGTGTCGCTTCAGGATGTCTTTATCAATGAGTTGCGGGACGGGACATTTTACGCGAAGATTACGATTGAAGGAGTCAGCGATAGTCAGGAGGTAGACTCGCGTCCGAGCGATGCTATTGCTCTCGCAGTACGGTACGGCGTACCAATATTTGTCTCCGACGAAGTGTTGAAGGAAGCGGGCATTGCTGCCGAAGCGGAAGAAGAGGAGCAGGGTGATTCTCCGAAAGTCGATCAGCCCGCTGCGATAAAGAAACACGCCTCCAAGTTGGAACAACTGCAGACTTCTTTGAAGGAAGCGATCGAAAAAGAAGAGTACGAAAAAGCAGCGAAAGTCCGCGATGATATCCGGAAATTAACCATGGGGGACTAGCCCCGCCGCCCGATGCTCTCGGCGATAGTCTACGGCTTCATGATGAGGCCCAGCATTTCTCGTACCGCCCGCTCCAATCCGACCACCAACGCACGAGTAATTATCGCATGGCCGATGCTCATTTCATCGATCGATGGAATTTGAGCGACCGGTTTCACGTTGGTATAATTCAATCCGTGTCCGGCGTTGACCCCCACCCCGATTTTTTTCCCGTACTCGGCAATGGTTCTGACAGTGAGAAGAAGTTTTCTCCGTCGCGCGTCCGTTCGGGCTTCGGCATATTCTCCGGTATGAATCTCAATCATGTCGGAACCGATTTCCATTGAAGCGTCGACTTGATCTTTGACCGGATCGATGAAGAGGCTGACGAGAATGTTCTTTTCGTGAAACCGTTGAATTGCTTTTCGGAGTTTCGTCCGGTGCTTCACAACGTCCAGGCCCCCTTCGGTTGTCAGCTCTTGACGCTTCTCGGGGACGAGCGTCACGAGGTCAGGAACGACTTTTACTGCAATGGCGATTATCTCCTCGGTCGCGGCCATTTCCAAGTCCAGCTTTGTCGTAATGGTCTTGCGAAGGAGGTGAACATCGCGGTCATTAATGTGCCGCCGGTCCTCACGCAGGTGGCATACGATGCCGGATGCACCTGCCCGTTCGCACACAGCGACAGCGGCAACGGGGTCCGGTTCTGCACCGCCCCGCGCCTGGCGCAGCGTTGCAATGTGGTCGATGTTTACCGCAAGTCTCATTACTGTCGATCCTCTTAATTGATCTTCACACCAAAATAAACGAAATTAGTCGAATAATCACAATATAAAACTTGGCGATCGTAACTTTTCTCAAATCGAGTCGTATCCCAGACTGATAACAATGTACCATATCTCATTGCCATTCTTATGAAAAAACATTTACCTCTTATTGCTCTCGCCTTCTTTCTTGTTGGAACACGTTATGAATTATCCCCTGCCCAACCGCGCAACAGCGACTATCTTTTCACGTCCGAGTCCCTCGACACGCTGACAGATGAAGACCCCATCGGCACTTTCATTGAGGACCTACTGCAGAAAATTGAGGCCGACTTTCAGGACATGGCGAAAGAAAGGAGCGACGATCGCGGCGATGAGTTTGATTCTACGTATACATCTCGGCGATTTCGTTCCCGGGAAGGCGCAGTTACATTTTCGGGTAACACGAGCATCGACGCAACCGATAAGATTGAAGGGAACGTTGTCGTGAAAGGCGGAACGCTCACCGTCATCGGTCTTGTACAGGGCGACGCTTTGGCAATAAACGGCGACATCATAGTGAAGGACGGCGGGAGAATAACCGGCAACGCTCGGTCAATGAACGGGAAAGTCATCAAAGAGGGGAATGGAATTATTGACGGCTACGCCGAAGAAAGTGCATCGGCTCGCGACACGCGCCTCACCCGGCGCATGTCCGTTCCAAAGCGCTCATACAGATTCAATGAATACTGGCTCGACGAAAGCCTGTTCCCTGATAATTTTGTGTTTCGGTACAACAGAGTGGAAGGCCTCTTTCTCGGTTTGGGTTCGGAGAAAAAATTCTATTGGGATGGGAGCAAAACCTTTTCGGGATACGGTTCGGCGGGATATGCATTCAAAATTCATCGATGGCGGCTCAATCTTGGGTTGGACAGACAGTTTGCGGCGGAGAATGCACTCTATGAAGTAGGCGCGGAAGGGCATAGCTCGACGGACACGAAAGATGAGTGGATCATGAAGCTGAGTGAAAACAATACAGTCGCCATTCTCTGGCATGAAGATTACCGTGACTATTACACCCGTGAGGGTTTTGCACTCCATGCTGCACGGTATACGAAAGAGAGAGGATTCGCAACGCAACTGAGAGTCGACTACCTGATTGACGATTATTCGTCACTTTCAAAGGAAACAGAATGGTCACTCTTCCGACCAAGCCATTCGTTCAGAGAAAACCCGGCTGTTGAAGAAGGGACGATGCACAGCATAGTCGGAACGGCAGGACTCAGCACACTTGAACGTATCGGGCGAAAAAACGCCGGTTGGAATATCTTTGCGAGTGCCGAACGGGGCGGCAATGAGCTTAGCGGCGACTTCAATTTCACGCAGGTGATCCTCGATGTCAGACGCTTTCAACCTCTTTCAGAGTACGATAACGTTAATGTTCGCGTCCGTGTTGGGTCATTGGAGGGAGACTACGTCCCGCAAAAATCATTTGAGATCGGTGGAGCGAATACATTGCCGGCATTTGGCTACAAAGAATTTGCCGGGAACAGAATGTTTCTGGGAAACTTTGAATACACCCTCAGCGGGCGTTTGATCGATGATGTATTCTTCTGGCCGAACAGCCTGAATCTGATGGTTCTTGCCGACGCAGGCGCAGCATCGCTGGTTTCGACGGGAAAAAAAATTACGGAAGGATTTTCCTCAATCAGTAAGAAGACGGTGAAATCTGATATCGGATTTGCCGTGGGCTGGCATGACGAAAGCTGGAGATTGGGTTTTGTCTGGCGAACCGATGTCAGTGCACCCGTGAGCGTGTTCTTGCGATTTAACAAGCCATTCTAAACCAATGATACATGGATTACGAAAAAGCCCAGCCGAGCGGTTGGGCTTTTTTATTGGATACCTCCGCCTGCAATGAGAATCTATTTTCTTACAACGTATTGCAGCCGCTCGGGCTGTTGTTTTACAACCTTTATATTCCTTGGTGTTGTGACGACGGCTTGAAGTGAGCCTGTGGTATCCAAGAGTATCGATTTATAGTCAATATACGCTGAGAAATCTTTTTGCTCAGCAGCCGCAATTTGCTCAACCCCACCGCGAATAATGATATCAACCTTCGGAGGGATGAGAACGACCACCCGATTCCTGGGAACTTGGTTCACCTCAACGGGGATTCCTTTGAAACTTTTCTCGGCTGTCGGCTGGACGTCAATTTGGAGAGAGACAAAAGAGGGGGCAGGCGTAATCCCAAACGCGAAAGTGTCGGATACCGCAACTCGGGTATTGACGCCGGATTTCAAGTTCGAAAACTCAACCGGCTCTGTTTGCCATTGATCAATCTTATCTAGAAGAGACCTCGCGCCGGTAAGCGTTACGCTGTCCGGCGTTGTTCTGACGTCTCCAACGACGCCATACCCATCCCGAAAGCTCATCCGGACCAACGCTTCAACGGGCACGTTCTTTTTGATCTTTTCGTCCAGCACAACAGCGACTGTCTCCGGCTTGATATCGATCGTCCGAATTCCTTGCGGCAACTTCAGGCGTTCCGTGATATCTTTCGAGGTCGAGAAATTGTACCTGTTTGAAATATCACCGACGTCGAGCACGTAGTGGATATTGGGAACGAACGACAGACCTACTAATTGCCAGCCGGAGCTGCGCACCTTAACATTCAAGGACGAAGGGATGGGGCGGGCGAGGGCCCGATTCGGCTTTATATTGTCCAGCACAAGCGGGACAGAGATGACGCTTTGATATTCGTATCCCATGTTAACGGAAAGCCACAGTACCACAGCAAAGAGCGCAGAGAATATTACTATATGAATGCTTTTGTTCTTCATATACACATTTGGTCAGACAGAAACAAAAACTCCATCTTCGAACCTGTAAGGCAGGAAGATGGAGCCGGATTGATTTCCTAGTGAGCGCTGCTAATCACGAAACTTCGCCTTCATCAGCTCATCGAGAAGCTCTTCTTTGTTTGCCATTGAAACTTCCCTGCCGTAAATCGCTAATCCTTTTACTCCACGGGCATACGACCGAAGTTGGTGGACTGACATTGAGGTCAGTTCGGCAAGATATGCTTCTCGTCCCGAGGACTGTGGAGGTGAGAATTCTACATCTTCACTTGTGTCATCTTCCTCATGTTGTTCGGCTGCAGTGGCTGGGAGAACATTGCTTTCAATCAGAAGAGCAATTTCCTCGTCGGAGAGGAACGACTTTGCAAATATGAGATCCTCGACCCCTTCTGCCGGCCGAGGGATAACGTGCTGCGACACCAATTGACCGACTCGTTGAGCTGCTGCTGCACCTGCCTCTACAGCCGAACGGACCGCGGCGGTATCACCGATGATTTTAATCGTGATCATCGCAGGGTCTGTCCGTTCTTTTCCGACGAGCCGAACGTTCGAAGTTTTCACCATTGCGTCCGCGGCTTCAATCGCGGCGACCAGACCTTTGGTTTCCACCATGCCGAAAGCAAAGTCCATCATACCAATTCACAATTATCAATGAAACATGTCCGACAGACGTATTACTTTGCCGCCGGCCGCTTCGGGAGAATCAACTCGACGTCGCTGTGCGGTCGCGGGATGACATGGACGGAAACAAGTTCGCCCACACGTTGTGCCGCTGCTGCTCCGGCATCAGTCGCCGCTTTCACTGCTCCTACGTCTCCCCGCACCATCACGGTGACGTAACCGCCGCCGATTTGCTCTTTGCCGATAAGCGTAACCTTCGCAGCTTTCACCATAGCGTCTGCGGCCTCAATGGAGCCGACAAGTCCCTTTGTTTCTACCATTCCGAGGGCATCAAGTGAAATGTCTGACATTTGCAACTCCTGATAATTGTAAATGATGTATTGAATGACCGATGAAGTGGAGGAAATATAAATAAGAATGAAATGAGAGTCAACCGACGACCGCAAAAATGCTCCGCGTTCGTTTTCCTGGATTCTGGGAGCAAGCCTAATTCCACCCGCTTTGGCTTACGGGTCCTTCTTCGCCAAAGCGATAAGGGAGAGGCCGAAAGGGAGGGAAAACCGTCTCAGGAGAAAACGCTCAAAGCCGAAGACTGATTTCAGCGTAGAATTGATCAAGGGAGCTGGAAAGTCAAGTGTTGTATCCTCTTTACCCTTGATGAATCTTTCCGACAACCGTTTCACGAGCGCAGTGGGGAATAAGATGGTGTTGTAGTAAGAACACATTTCCACCGTAAACCCGCTCTCGCGAAGAACATGCATAAGATGCGATTTTGTGTACCGGCGTTTATGGTGGTTTAGGTCATCATACTGACTCCAGAGGAATTCATACGCCGGGACAGCGACGAGGATGTGCCCATTTGGCTTGATAAGCTGGTAGGCTTGTTTCAGGATGCCGACGTCTTCATCAACGTGTTCGACGACGTCGAGCAGGGTAATGAGGTCGAAACGCAGATCGGAGAGGGGAAAGGTTTTCAAGGTGCAGTGGAAAGCGTTTGCAATACCGCGCTTGTGGCAGTACTCAATCGCAAGGGGTGAAGTGTCCGTGCCATACGCTTCATATTGTCGGGCGAACTCTGCAAGGATCGCACCCGTTCCGCAGCCGACATCAAGCACCTTTGCGTCGTGTGGGAGGGCAAGGCGATTCTGTATGATGTCCAGGACTATTTTTTGACGCGCAGAGAACCACCAATGCGTTGTTTCGATTTCATAGAACTTTCGATACAATTGCTCTTCCACCGAGGCTCCCTTCCGGATTTTTATTAACTAATGTTAACAGAGTTTAAAAGCCTTGCCACCAAGCCACTAAGACACAAAGACTTTTTAAGGAAAGCTTCATTTTGTAATGTCCATTAATAAAATAGGTTGTTTTTCTTAGTGACTTTGTGACTTCTGCCAAGGGCATCCCTTTGGGAGTGGCAATAATATTGGCGTTTTGCGTAACATGAGTGAGTTCACTCTAAAAAGGTCTAAACGCTCTGGCAAGATAATTGCATAGGTATCAGTAACCACAAACACAGATACTTACAATTATCAGTATAA
>JAGVPT010000191.1 GCA_020052095.1 Bacteroidota bacterium
AGTCATAGCACTGCAACCGAATAATGCGACGGCGTATCAACGGCGCGCGAAGGCAAAAGACTTCTTAACAGATTACCTCGGAGCGTTATCAGACCTCGAAATGGCTATAAAACTCGACCCCCAATTTGCGATTGCCTATTACGAGCGAGGACTGATTGCCATGATGGTCCTGAAGGATAAGAAGAACGCCCAAATTGACTTTGAACGTGCAGCAAAGTTGGGCTTTACGGTTGCCCACGACGCCCTGAAACAATTGTATCCGAAATAGCGAGATCACTCGGCTGAAATTCGCCGCGTCCCGAATGGCTGGCGGCGATCTCAGTGCAAATATGGGCCGCACGACTAAATTTTCTTGCAATTCCATCGATTCTTCGTTACATTTAACAAGTTTAATGAATTCGCAAGATCGGGAAACACGCGCACTCGTAGCTTAATCCCGTTCGCGTGAGGCAGACTGCGGGATTTCGCACGGAGGAAACACAAGCTTTGAAACTGCCCTCGTAGCTCAATCCCGCAAAAAAAACTGCGGGATTTCGCATTGCGGAGTGCAACAGGAACTGAAATCGCGCTCGTAGCTCAACTGGATAGAGCGTCAGCCTCCGAAGCTGAAGGTTTCGGGTTCGACTCCCGACGAGCGTACAAATTTTCACACAGTCATTAACTAATTATCAAGCCCCATGCTTCGTGCAAAGAAAAAGATATCCCAAAAAGTCATCAAAGAAGACAAACTTGTCACGACCTACTTCAAGGCACAAACGTGGTACGATGAGAATAGAAAGCGGATCTCCACCATCGGTGGGATCGTAATCGTCCTTGTGCTTGCGTTGTGGTTTTACTCTAATAACGTGCGTGCGAATAACGAGCGCGCCACGACCGAACTCGCCAAAGTGTTCACGTTCTACGACAACGGTCAATACCAGATTGCCATCAACGGAATCCCGGAGCGAAACATCACCGGGCTTCAGGCGATCGTCGACAACTACGGCAGCACGAAATCCGGTAACCTTGCAAAATTTTATCTCGCCAGCGCGTATTACAACTCTCAGGACTTCGACAAGGCTCTTGAATATTTTAAAGACTACAGCGGTGGAAACCCTCTGCTTGAAATTTCGGCCCTCGCCGGCACCGGCGCCTGTTTTGAGGCGAAGGGGGAACATATGAAGGCGGCGGAGAATTTTGAGAAAGCCGGCCTTAAAAATGCTGACGATCCAAACGCGCCTGAGAATTTGGTGAATGCAGCACGCAACTTCGGCAAAGTGGGAGAGAAGGAGCGTGCCGTCGAATTATTGAAAAAGGTTAAAAAAGAATACCCATCGTCGACCGCCGCACGCGACGTTGAACGCTACATCGCCGAAGTAAGCGCATGACTTTCTTCGATCAGCCGGACTGCGTTTCGGTTGCTTAATTGGCGATAGCTCTTTATATTCACACCATTCGTTGTTCATTTTTTTTACCATCCGCCCTAGGCGGAATTCCAACATTTGTGAATCCTTCATGTTGACTGACTTTGGCAGAATCCTCATCTTCCTTCTCATCGGAGCGGTGTTCACCGGAGGCGGACTTGTTGCCTCGTGGCTGCTTCGGCCGCGCAGACCCTACCCGGATAAATTATCAACGTACGAATGCGGCGAAGAACCGATCGGCGAACCGTGGGTAAAATTCAACATTCGCTTCTACGTTGTCGCGCTGATCTTTATCGTGTTCGATGTCGAAGTGGTGTTCCTCTTTCCGTGGGCTCTCGTCTTCAAAGAAATGGGAATGTTTGCCTTCGTCGAAATGGCGGTGTTCCTTGGCATATTAATCGTCGGGTACGCGTACGTATGGGTGAAGGGGGATCTGGATTGGGATAAACCGTCGCCGAAAGTGTCCCGGTATGTGAAGGGCGTCGGCGTTGTGTCCGACGAAAGTGTTGACGTTACTGAACAAGTAGCAGTCTAGGAAAAATCTCCATGGGACTTCTCGACAGGCAATTCGACAACAGCAATATTGTTATCACCTCGCTCGACAGTTTGTTGAATTGGGCACGGCTTTCGTCGCTGTACCAACTCCAATTCGGGCTCGCGTGCTGTGCGATTGAGATGATGGCGGCCTCCGCTTCCAATTTCGACATGATGCGCTTCGGCGTTATTCCCCGCGCCACTCCGCGCCAGGTGGACGTCATGATTGTCTCCGGAACGGTGACACTGAAAATGGCAACCCGCATCAAGCGGCTTTACGACCAGATGGCGGAGCCGCGATATGTCATCTCCATGGGAAGCTGCTCGAATTGCGGTGGACCCTATTGGGAGCACGGCTACCATGTTTTGAAGGGCGTCGACCGGGTGATACCAGTCGATGTGTACGTCCCGGGTTGCCCGCCACGTCCCGAGGCATTGATCGAAGGACTGATTAAGCTTCAGGAAAAAGTGCGCAATGAGAGCCTGGCGAAGAAAAGAATTGCTTAAGCGCAAGCCGACTAACTAATTGATCTACCCATGACCCCACAAGAAATCTCAGAGAAGTTAGCGGCGAAGTTTAGCGGAGTTTCCGATATCGGCCTTGAAGCTAAACTCGACGCCCCGGTTGACCCCACCATTAAAGTTTCTCCCAATCACATTCTCGAAGTCGCAAAATTTCTTCGCGATGATGACGACATGCAGTTCGACTTCTTGTCGTGTCTTTCCGGCGTTGATCTGAAGGGAAAGCTTGCCGTTGTGTATCAACTCTTTTCGATGGTGAAGCGCCACAAGATCACAATTCGCGTGGAAGTGCCGACGGAAAATCCGAGCGTACCTTCCGTCGAATCGATCTGGAGAACTGCCAACTGGCACGAGCGTGAGGCGTACGACCTCTTCGGGATCACCTTCGCCGGGCATCCGGATCTTCGTCGTATACTGCTGCCGTACGATTGGGAGGGACATCCGCTCCGAAAAGATTATCAGGTACCTGAATTCTACAATGGAATGAAAGTTCCGTACTGAGAAAAGACTGAAGTATGTCCGAAGCCATCATAGCGCCTCCAATCTCCTCGACCGGTAGATCTCTTCGAACGGAAGAGATGATCATTAATATGGGTCCGCAGCATCCATCCACCCACGGTGTGCTGCGCCTCGAACTTATTGTCGACGGCGAAATTGTTGTCGATGTTGTTCCCCACATTGGCTACCTGCACCGGTGCTTCGAGAAGCATTGCGAGCACATGACGAATTACCAGCAAGTGATTCCGTACGTCGACCGGATGGACTATGTCTGCTCGATGAACAACGAATTTGCGTACGTTGTTGCCGCCGAACGGTTGTTGAAGATTCAGGTTCCCGAGAGAGTGGAATACATTAGGGTGATCATGGCGGAGTTGCAGCGTATTGCGAGCCATCTCATCGCCGTCGGGACATATGGTATCGATATCGGTGCATTCACCCCGTTCCTCTATTGTTTCCGCGACCGTGAAATGATCCTCGATCTTTTCGAGATGACCTGCGGCGCGCGTCTTCTCTATAACTACATGTGGATTGGCGGACTCTCGCACGACATCCCGGTGGAATTCGTTCCGAAAGCGAAGGAATTTTGCGGTTACTTCAGGAAGCAGCTGCGCGATTTTAATGACCTTCTAACCTACAACGAGATCTTCGTTAAGCGGACGGCCAACGTAGGCCTTCTGCCGGCGGATGTCGCGGTTAATTTCGCGTGCAGCGGTCCGATGTTGCGCGGATCTGGAGTGAATTGGGACCTCCGGCGAGACGATCCATACTCGGTGTACCATAAATTTGATTGGGATATCGCCGTCGGCAAAGGGGAAGTGGGACCGGTAGGAAGTTGCTGGGACCGGCACATCGTTCGTATGGCGGAAATGGAACAAAGTATTCGCATTGTCGAGCAGGCACTCGAACAAATTCCCGAAGGCGACGTTCAATCGGCCATTCCGAAGCGCATTCGTCCGAATCCCGGAGAAGTTTACGCGCGCACGGAATCGCCCCGCGGGGAACTCGGGTTCTATATTGTGAGTGACGGGACCGGAACCCCGTATCGTATCAAGGCCCGCTCGCCCGGGTTCGTCAATCTCAGCGTCATCAACGAGATCTCACGGGGTTCGATGATTGCGGATCTTGTAGCGATAATCGGCAGCATCGACATCGTCCTCGGCGAGGTAGATCGCTAGCTCCGGTTGTCCGTCTGACAACTGTCTACTGATTACTGTTTACCGATCACTGACTACTCAATGGAACAATTCCTTAAGACTCTTATCGGCGACACGCTGTTGAACCACGTCATCATCGCTGCGCTGCCCCTGGTGTTCATCCTGCTCTATGCCCTCGTGGCGATTTATGTCGAGATGAAGATGGCGGCGCACATGCAGGATCGTCTCGCCTACATGCGCACGGGATGGCACGGTGTGCTCCAGCCGATCGCAGACATGTTGAAACTTCTCCAAAAGGAAGATACGATTCCGGCTGCAGCGGACAGAATTTTCTTCATTCTTGCGCCGTACATCGTATTTGTCGGGTCGTACGCCGCGTTTGCCGCGCTACCTTTTGGAAGTTCCTTTATCGGCAGCAACCTGAACATCGGTATCTTTTATATTGTCGCGATCTCTTCTCTCGTCGTCGTCGGCATCATGATGGCAGGATGGTCGTCGAATAATAAATGGTCCCTCTTCGGCGCGCTTCGGGCGGCGGCGCAGATTATCTCTTATGAGATTCCCTCTGCCTTCGCGATTCTCGGCGTGGTAATGATTGCCGGGACGATGAACCTCCAGGAATTGAGCGCTGCGCAAACCGGCGGCATCCAGCACTGGATGATCTTCGGCGGCACGCTTTCGCTAATGAAGAAGTTGATCGTAATTCCGGTGATGCTTGTATTGTTTGTCGTCTATTACGTCTCCTCGATGGCAGAAGTGAACCGTACGCCGTTCGATATTCCTGAAGCGGAATCAGAACTTGTGCAAGGGTACATGACCGAATACAGCGGAATGAAGTTCGCCATTTTCTACCTCGCGGAATACGCAAACCTCTTCGCTGTCTCCGCGATAGCAACGGTGCTCTTCTTCGGAGGATGGGCAAGTCCGTTTGCCTCCGCGATGACCGGCCCATTGTGGAGTACGTTCTGGTTCGTTGCTAAAGGTATGCTCCTTGTGTGCGTAAACATCTGGCTCCGATGGACGCTTCCTCGTCTCCGCGTCGACCAGCTCATGTATGTTTCATGGAAAGTCCTGACGCCGTTCGCGTTTGCCTGTGTGCTTGCGCTCGGTCTGATTTTGGTTTGGTAAGTGTTATGATTGTTGTGAAGGTGTCGGACACCTTTGGAGTAAGATCGTGCAAACTTTCAGACTCATTTGAAAGCTATCGGCAAGGTGTCCGACACCTCTTTGAATGATCTCGTAGAGGAATTAATGAATCCTGTTGCAGAATATTTTGGCAATATCTATCGCGGCATCAAAACGGCGATGATTGGGATGCAAATTACGTTTAAGCATCTCTTCACACGGGCGGTGACGATCCAGTACCCAACCGTGAAGATGAAATTGCCCGAACGAGCGCGCAACAGGCTGTACGTCAACATGGACGACTGCATTGGATGCGATCAGTGCGCCATGGCCTGCCCGGTGGATTGCATCGACATCGAGACGATCAAGTCCGCTCCCGAAGATAACTTGGGAATGACGTCGACGGGACAAAAAAAGCGGCTCCATGTTCCGGTCTTCGATATTGACATCGCAAAATGCTGCTACTGCGGCTTGTGCGTGTATCCATGTCCGACGGAATGCATTAAAATGACGGACGTCTATGAGTTTTCAGAATTCGACCGGCATAATTTGATTTACAGTTTTAGCACGATGACTCCCGCTGAAATTGAGACGGCCAAGGTGAAAGCCAAGAAGATGGAAGAGGAAGCTGCGGCAAAGAAGGCTGCAGCAGCCGCTGCTGCTAAAGCTGCCGCGGAAGCGAAGGCTGCCGCTCCTCCGGCACCATCGCCGGCAGCCGGTGAACAACAGCAAAAAACAGAATAAGATTGTATGACCCTACTCGCCTCGCTCGAGCTATTTGACATTATTTTCTACTTCTTCGCATTTGTTACGATCGTCTCCGCTGCAGTTGTCGTTTTCTCCAGGAACATTGTCCATTCCGCGTTCTCTTTGATGTTCACATTTTTCGGAGTTGCAGCATTGTATGTGATGTTGAATGCCGACTTCATCGCTGTCACACAAGTACTGGTGTACGTCGGCGGCATTCTCGTCCTGCTCTTGTTCGGTGTGATGTTGACGACCAAAGTGATCAGCGTTGAGATGAAAACGGGGACACTCCAAACGTTGCCGGCATCAATTCTCGTTGCCGTTCTCGCCGGAACATTGTGCGGGATATTCTGGATCACGGATTGGTTGACTCCTGTGGCGAGAAATGCGGAGTTGCCTGCTACAACATCGAGCGGAATCGGCAGGGCATTAATGACGACGTATTTGCTCCCGTTTGAAGTAGCCTCTGTCGTGTTACTTGTAGCGATGCTCGGCGCCGCTATGATTGCGCGGAGAGAACGGAAGAGATAAGGGGTAAGGTAAGAAGTAGGTGAGTAGGGAGTAAGAAGTTGAACCTGTGTTCCTCGCTTCCTACTCCTCAGAAAGTACAAACTAAATACTTATGACATCTGAAAAATTGTCTTTAAGCCGACAAAAGTCACACTGAGCGTAGTCGAAGTGTGAAATTTAGCCCGAAATCATGGTTCGACTTCGCTCACCATGACTAACTCAACAATTTTTCAGATGTCTCGACTTATTACTCATTACTGTTTACTGATCTCTGTCCACTGAACATTATGCCCATTCATGTTTCACTGATCCACTTCCTGTTCATCAGCGCCATCTTGTTCTCATTCGGCGTCTATGCTGTCATTACCCGGCGCAACGCCATTATGGTTTTGATGGGAATTGAATTGATCCTCAATTCCGCGAACATCAATTTCATTGCGTTTGGCCGCTACGGCGGTGTAAGTCTTGACGGCCAAATGGCGTCGATCTTCGTGATTATTCTTGCAGCGTGCGAAGCCGCTGTGGCACTCGCGATTGTCTTAAATATCTATCAGCAGTTCAACACCGTGAACGTGGACGAGATCAACGCCTTGAAAGAGTAACGACCCATGGTGCATAGACTGAAAAACAATCTTCAAGAGACGTTCTGATCATGACCCAAGAATTACTACTTCAGCTTTCGACGGCAATTCTCCTTCTGCCGCTGCTCAGTTTTTTGCTTCTCATTTTTTTCGGGAAGAGACTTCCGCGCCAGGGAGACGCGATAGCGACGTCAATTCTGGGCGTCGCACTCTTGACCTCACTCGTTATCTTGATCGCGAAGTTGAGCCTCTTCCATGACGAACTTCTTGATTACACGTTTACGTGGGTGGATTTCAAGAATGTCGCCGGCATCGGCCCGTTGAAGCTCGACCTCGGCATTATGATCGACAACGTTACGGCAATCATGCTGGTGGTAGTCACGATGATCAGTTTTGTCGTCCATCTCTTCTCCACCGCGTATATGAGCGGCGACGTTCGATACTCGCGCTATTTCGCCTACCTCGGATTCTTTTCCTTCTCGATGCTGGGAATCGTCATCACCAATAACTTTTTCTTGATGTATGTGTTCTGGGAACTCGTCGGAATTAGTTCCTACCTGCTGATCGGACATTGGTATGAGAAGAAATCGGCCGCCGACGCAGGCAAGAAGGCATTTATCGTAAACCGCATCGGCGATGTGGGCATGTTTATTGGCATCAACATTCTTTGGGCAAATTTTCACACCCTCACGTTCGACGGCGTCTTCTCCGCAATGGCGAGCGGTCATATTCCCTTCGACAGCAATCCGTGGTTGACGGCCGCCGGTATTCTGATTTTCTGCGGCGCGATCGGCAAATCGGCGCAATTTCCGTTGCACGTGTGGTTGCCGGATGCGATGGAAGGCCCCACGCCGGTCAGCGCGTTGATCCATGCCGCTACGATGGTTGCCGCAGGCGTGTACCTTGTCGCTCGCGTTTTCCCGATGATGACTGCCGATGCGCTTGTGTTCATTGCATACATCGGCGCGATCACGGCATTCATTTCTGCAACGATTGCCATTGCGCAGAATGACATCAAGAAAGTTCTCGCCTATTCGACTGTGAGCCAGTTGGGCTATATGGTGATGGGGTTGGGCGTCGGCGCTTACGCCGCAGGATTTTTCCATTTGGTTACCCATGCCGCATTTAAGGCCGGACTATTCCTCGGCTCCGGATCGGTAATACATGCGATGCACTACGCACTCCATCATCAACACGACCACCAAACCGACCCTCAGGATATTCGCAATCTGGGGGGATTGAAAAATAGAATGCCGATCACTTTTTGGACGTTCGTCATCTACACATTGGCGATATCCGGCATCCCCCTTACGTCCGGGTTTTTGAGCAAAGACGAGATCCTTGCAGGCACGCTTGCGTTTGGCCAGCTCACCGGTCATACGCTCATTCCGATAACGGGATTTTTGGTTGCAGGGCTCACGGCATTCTACATGTTCCGGCTTGTGATCCTCACCTTTATGGGAGAACACAAAGATGCAACTCGGGTCGAACATTTGCACGAATCGCCGAAGCCGATGACAATTCCGCTGGTCATTCTCGCGTGCCTCTGCTTCTTCGCGTTCTACAGTTTCAATCCGATCGGCGCATCCAGCGGATGGTTTTTCCATGCGGTAGAACGCCCGATGAGTGTCGTTCCAAACGCTGTTGCCGCGGCGTCGGTCGAGGTATTCGAAGAGGCGCTTCATCATTCCCATGCAACAGCAATGTATCTGTCATTGACCGTAGCCGGCCTCGGGATTTTGCTGGCGTTCGCAACATATTACTGGAAGAAAGTCAACGCAGAGGCAATTGCGAAAGCGGTCGCACCGGTGCACTCGTTCCTGGTCAACAAGTGGTACTTCGATGAATTGTACCAGGCGACGGCTGTTGCCGGTACCGTAGGGCTTTCACGCGTTCTAGGGTGGTTTGATAATAAAGTGATCGATGGAGCGGTGAATGGCGTTGGATCGATTACGAAGCTGACGTCGTTTGTCAGCGGAAAGTTCGATAATATTGTCGTCGACGGAGTGGTGAATTTTTTGGCCTACCTCGCCGGATTTTTTGGATTGATGTTCCGAAAAGTTCAAACCGGCCGCGTGCAAACGTACATCGCGTTTGTTTTGCTGGGTGTGATGCTCCTCTTCTTTATGTACCGAGGGGTGTAAGAGTAAGAATTTTTCTCTACAAACTATCAGGAAACTTTCGTTATGGCATTTAAGATACTCGACATCGGCATTCTCAGTTGGATAACCTTCCTTCCGATTGTTGGAATGGTCGTTGTTCTTCTCCTTCC
>JAGVPT010000065.1 GCA_020052095.1 Bacteroidota bacterium
ATCTCCTCGACGCAAGCGTCGAGGTATCTTGGTTGAATAAAAAATCCGATCGTACTTTATGACCCCGATGCAAGCATCGAGGAATTCTTTAGATTAAATACTGTACGGAGAAATACTATGCAAACTTCATATGATCAACTTTCGCTTGGGCTGCTCCTGCTGCGCATCATCCTCGGCGTTGTCTTTTTTGCACATGGCGCCCAAAAAGTTCTCGGCTGGTTCGGCGGATATGGACTCTCCGGAACGGTCGGATACTTTAAAAAGGTTGTGAAAGTTCCGACGCCTCTCGCGTATCTTGGCCCGTTCGTCGAATTCGTCGGAGGGATTGCGCTGGTCTTCGGAATTTTCACCAAGGCTGCCGCTCTTGGCATCCTGATTATGATGATTGTTGCGACACTCAAAGTCCATTTTCCCCAGGGGTTCTTTTTGAGCGGAAAAGGCGACGGAAAAGGGCAAGGGTACGAATTCACTCTGACACTCGCAGTGATCTCACTTGTCCTTGTCCTGCTCGGCGGTGGAATTTATAGCATCGACAATTTAATTTGTTAGTTGGTGTTGCGCAAAAGGACAAATCTCACCACGGGGGCACAGAGTTTTAGAAATGAAAATATTGAATAACTCAATGAAGCTCTGCGATAATCATTTATCATTCTCCGTGACTCCGTGCCTCGGTGGTCAAGAAACATCAATTTGCGCAACATAGTTATTAGTCGTTGTTGCTCAGTGACAGGCGAATTATTCACAGATGTTGGTAACGACGTCGGTGGCATGGAAAAAATGATGCTTTAAAAGTCCAAAAATAAGTGATGAGAGATGTTCTGTGAAAAATTTTCGTTTATCGAATGATACACACATCGGCTATGTGCATTTGCAAATAGCTGACCTAAAGCGTTCGCTTCATTTCTACGAAAACCTTGTGGGAATGAAACGGGTGCGCGAAGTTGGCGCTACCGCAGCGCTTTCTGCGTCGGGGAAGGATCCATTTCATATTCTTCTGGCGGAGCGGCACGGTGCTCGCCCAAAGCCGGCGCGCTCGACAGGGTTATATCATATTGCGATACGGTACCCGTCACGCCGAGAATTGGCGCGGGCATTTCGCCGGCTGTATGACGGTGGTGCGTCGTTTCAAGGGTTTTCCGACCATCTTGTGAGCGAAGCAATTTATCTCGCCGATCCCGATGAGAATGGCGTTGAATTGTACGTCGACCGGCCCCGTGACAAATGGGTACTGCAGGATAGCCAAATTCAAATGGCTACGCTTCCCCTTGATATGGACAATTTGCTCGGCGAGTTGGCGAATGATGAACCCAAAGGCGGCAGCGCCGATCCGATGACCGACATTGGGCATGTTCATCTCCACGTTTCCGATCTCCAAAAGGCCGAATCGTTTTATCACTCGCTTCTCGGTTTTGACGTGACACAACGATCGTACCCAGGCGCTCTATTTCTCTCTGCGGGTGGATATCATCATCATCTGGGCGTGAACATATGGGCGGGGAAGGGCGCGCCCACGCCTCCGGCTGACGCGGTCGGGTTGCTGAGCTTTGGCGTTGTGGTCCCCGGAAAGGAGACGATCGAGGCGCTGAAGAATCGATTCGAAGAGAATGGTATACAATTTGAAGCTAAACGAGATGACATCGTCCGGCGCGATGTTCTGAGAGTGAGAGATCCCGATGGAATGACCATAGAATTTATATCCACAAACTAGTTCGAAGCAATCTCAAAAACATGCTACTCAATCCTTCCCTACGGTCGACGACTCGACTCGTCGAGGTCTACGACCCATCGGGTCGTGGACGACGCGCTTCGCTTGCTCAGGATGGACTGTCGCGTCAACGTCGAAGCATGACACGGGAAATTGAACCACAAGATTTGTTTTGAAAAGGCACTAGTTAATTATTAACAACTATCCCAAGAAAGGTATCACCGTGAGAAAATACATCCCGTTAATTTTTGCCGCAATTTTCTTAGCGTTCTCACCCGCACAATCGAGCGGTTGGAGCCTGGACAAAGCGCATTCTGGTATTACTTTCAGCATTCAACATATGGTCATTTCAGAAGTGACCGGAACGTTCAAAGAATTCAATGTGACGGTCTCCTCGTCAAAAGAAGACTTCACCGATGCGGCCATCGATGCGGCCATTGAGGTGAAGAGCATCGATACCGGGAACGAGCGAAGAGATTCCCATCTCCGCACGGACGATTTCTTTAATGCAGAAAAATTTCCGGTGATCAAATTTCGAAGTACATCGTTTGAGAAAGTGAACGATCGTTCGTACAAAATAAAAGGCTTGTTGACGCTACGGGATACGACCAAGGAAGTGACAATTGACGCATCCCTCAACGGAGTCATCGCATCTGGGAAGGGCAGTCGCTCGGGATGGAAGGCGACTCTTGCAATCAACCGATTCGAGTACGGACTGCAATGGAACAAGACCATCGAAACTGGGGGGATGGTAGCGGGAGAGACGGTGAATATTACATTCAACATGGAATTTGTGAAATAGAGATTTCTGCAGAGAAGTTGATGATCACCCGCGCATCTTTCAGAACGGGAGAATACACGTTCGTCGGTGGGTTTAATCGCAGAGTGATGCCATGACTACTACGATTGCTCTGAATTCTCGCGGATTGGGTTGAGAGAGTCAAGGCATCACTTCGCAATATCGCCACATCCGACTTTTGTGAAAACGTACGCCTACCGATCCGTTACTTGAATCCTGTTTGCGTAAGGAGTATATTGTAACGCGTGGAACAACCCTAAACAACCTATGAAACTCGTGATAATGATACTTTTTGTTGCTGCAATCTTGATACTTGCAATAACCTACTTTGGGAATTCACAATCTTCCGGAACTAAGAGCGTTACACCAAGAGAGGCAAGTGCGATGTTGTCGCGCGATACGAGTATCGTCGTACTCGATGTCCGCACGCCCGATGAGTACCGCAGTGAAACAGGACATCTTCCGAATGCCCTTCTCATACCGGTTCAAGAACTGGACTCCGCTGAGTTGGAAAACGTGAAAGGGAGTACCATTCTGGTTTATTGCCGCTCCGGACATCGAAGCCTCCGCGCCGTCGAGATTCTCTCGAAGAGAGGATATAAGACGATTAATCTTGAAGGGGGCATCCTTCAATGGCAAAGAGACTCGCTCGAGGTAGTGAGAGAGAGGTAGCTCTCACCGGGCGCCAGCGCCTCCATCCGCGTATCCCGCGGCCATTTCCGCCGCTCTATCTAATATCAAGGCCAATTTCAAAGCCCCTCTCGCACGGTCTATTCCAGCAATCCTGCTTCCCGAACTCATTTTTTCTCTTTTTTGAGAAAAAGTCGTTATATTGAAATTCAGAATCTGTTATCAAAGAGAATGAACCGAATAATCGATCCTGAGACGGCATGGAACTAAAACGTCCCCACAAGTCATTGGCGGATCTTCAGCACTCAAACTATGGGCACGTTCTCGACCTGCTGCCAGAGTGGATTTTTGTCATCGACAAGAAAGGTGCAATTCTTGATTTCAATGTGAATGTCGCAAAACAGTTGTGGGGCGGCGATGACGAGAAGCGACCGCATTCCATCCTAGACCTCTTCAAAGGAAGTCACAAAGAAAAAATAACCGAAGTTCTCCGCAAAGCAGAATCGAATCTTCATTTCCGATCCCAGTTCAATTATCTCAACGGCCGTGCCATCGATGTTGAGTTGACCCTTAAGAAATTCGGACCGGGATTTCCTGATAATAGATTGCTGATCGCAAAAGACATCACGAAGCAAGAACAAATGGAGCTTGACCTGCTCAGGTTTTCTGAGGTGATGCACCATACGATGAGCCCGATCCAAATCACCGACGCACAAGGGAAGTTAATCTTTGTTAACCCGGCGTTCGAAAAAGTAACCGGCTATATGAAGGAAGAGGTATTAGGAAAAAATCCCAGGATTCTCAATAGCGGAAAACAGGACGACGGGTTTTGGCAACGGGCGTGGCAAATTATTCTGAGCGGAAAAGAATGGGTTGGTCAAATCCAGAACCGGAGGAAAAACGGCGAACTTTTCACTACGGAGCTTGTGATATCGCCGATCATCAATGCGCAGGGAACCATTGTAGGATTTTTGGGCGCTCATCGGGATATCACGGAACAAAAGCTACTGGAGCAGCAACTTGTCCGCTCCCAGAAGATGGAAACATTCGGGACGTTGGCCGCAGGAATCGCACATGAAGTGGGAAATCCATTGACGTCAATCTCATCGATTGTGCAGGTCATTCAGCGCACGACGAAAGATCAATTCGCGCAGGAGAAGCTGGAGCTGGTGAAGAATCAAGTCAACCGCATTGCGAAGATCATTCGCGAACTTGTCGACTTTTCTCGCCCGTCCGCGTATGAAGTAAAGCAAGCAGACGTGAACACCATCGTCCGGGACGCCATCAACATTGTCCAGTACGGGAAGAAAGTCCACGACATCACGTTTCTCATCGAGTTGGATGAAAGCCTTCCTCAGGTCTCCGTTGTTCATGACCAGCTCGTGCAGGTCTTTTTGAATATTGCGATGAACGCTGTCGATGCGTGCGAAGGGAAACCGGGAACGATTAGGATTTCCAGCCGCGTGCTGCCGGAGGCAATCGAAGTGGTTATCCGGGATACCGGTAAAGGAATTCCCGAAGCAGATTTTGGAAAAATATTTGATCCGTTCTATACTACGAAGGAAGTCGGGAAAGGAACGGGACTCGGATTGTGGGTCAGTTATGGGATTGTCAAAAATTTTGGCGGCGATATCCGGGTTGAAAGCAAGGAAGGAAAGGGAAGCACATTTACGGTTATCTTGCCCCTGAAAGGAAAAAACAATGCCTGAAAAGATATTAATTGTCGACGACGAAGAAATCATCCGTGATTCTCTCACATTCATTCTCCGCAAGGAAGGCTACGACGTCGAGGAAGCCCGAAACGGCGCCCAAGCGCTTGAAAAGGTCATGAACACTCCGTTTGACATCGTCATCACCGATATCGAGATGCCCGAGATGAGGGGAACCGAATTGCTCGAAAAAATTGCACTCTGTTCTCCTCAGACCTTTGTTGTGATCATAACGGCATACGGCTCGATCGAAACGGCGATTGAGGCGTTGCGCAAGGGAGCATACGACTATATCTTGAAACCGATCGAGTTTGAAGATCTCCTGTTCCGCATCCGCAAACTGCTCGAGCACAGAAATCTTTCGTTGGAAAACACGCTGCTGCGCAAAGAGCTGAATCGCCAGTACGACTTTCACCACATTATCGGCCAGAGTCCGGCGATGAAAAAAGTTTTCCAGACAATTGAAAAAGTTGCAACGAGCGATGGGACGGTGCTGATCACCGGAAAAAGCGGCACAGGCAAAGAACTCGTGGCCCGGGCAATCCACTATAACAGCAAACGGTCTGGAAAGAGGTTTGCCGCCATCAACTGCGGCGCAATAGTCGAAACCCTTGTTGAAAGCGAATTGTTCGGACACAAAAAAGGCTCGTTCACCGGAGCTGTTGCAGATAAGGACGGCGTTTTCAAGGTCGCCGACGGGGGAACGTTGTTGCTCGATGAGATCAGCGAAATGCCCCTTCATCTCCAGGTGAAACTTCTTCGCGCCATTGAGCAGCGTGAAATATATCCGGTCGGATCGAACGATGCATTCAAATTCAACGTCCGCCTTCTCGCCTCGACGAACAAGAATTTGCGCGAAGAGGTGTCGAATAACAAGTTCCGCGAGGACTTGTTCTACCGTTTGAACGTCGTCGAGATCCACTTGCCTTCATTGGTGGAGCGTGTCGATGACATCCCGCTTCTCGTGAATCATTTCATCAATACATATCGGAATCAGATGGGAAAAAATATCAAGGGCGTCACCAACCAGGCGATGAGTCTTCTGATGCACTACCAATGGAAAGGAGAAGTCCGTGAACTGCAGAATGTGATTGAACGCGCGATGATATTCTGTGATGGTGAATTTGTGGAAATCGTTCATTTGCCGGATAATATGCAGAAGCTTTCCTATGCAGACGATGGCGGGACTTCGGAAGGTGCATCGACGCTGAAGGAGGCGACCCGCAGTTTCGAACGCCGGTTCATCGAAGACACGCTGCAGCATCACGACTATAATAAGGAACTCGCAGCGCATGAACTTGGGATCAGTCTTTCGTCGTTGTATAGAAAAATGGAGGAGCTGAGGCTACCGGTTAAGCACTCATCACAATCAAAGGCCGAATGATGAAGACCATTGCTTTTTTTGAGACGACGAAGGCCGAAGAGCACTTTTTGCGCAAACGGATCGGAAAGAATTTTACATTACAGTTCTTCCAGGAGACGATTCAAGACGTGCCGGTAAAAAAATTCGCGAAGGCAGAAATTCTCTCCGTTTTTATCTACTCCGTCGTGAAGAAGGACCTGATCCGCAGCATGAAGCACCTTTCGCTCATTGCGACGCGAAGCACCGGATTTAACCATATCGATATCCACGAAGCAACAAAACGAAGCGTCGCCGTCGTGAACGTGCCGTACTACGGAGAGAACACCGTGGCCGAGCACACGTTTGCCCTTATCCTCTCCCTCTCGCGGAACATCCACAAAGCGTACGTCCGCACTCTCCGCAATGATTTTTCGCTGGAAGGATTGCGGGGATTCGACCTGAAAGGGAAGACGCTCGGCGTTATCGGAGCCGGAAGCATCGGCTTGCATGTGATCAAGATGGCGAAAGGTTTTGGTTTGAAAGTGATCGCTTACGACCTGAAGCAAAATCATTTTCTCGCAGACACACTCGATTTCACATACGAGCCGCTCGACGAACTTCTATCCCGTTCCGACATTATCTCCCTTCATTGCCCGTCCAATGAACACACGCGCCGCATGTTGAGCATGAAGAATATCAGAAAGGTGAAGAAGGGGGCGCTCTTCATCAACACCGCGCGGGGCGATTTGATCGAAACGCAGGCGCTCCACTATGCGCTCAACTCCGGGATATTTGCGGGCGCCGGCCTCGATGTGTTTGAAGGAGAAGAGCTTGTGAAGGAAGAGAATCAAATGTTGAGCAAGAATGTCCCGGTGGAAAAGCTCCACGCGTTGCTCCAGAAAAATATCCTGCTCAAAATGGAAAATGTAATTCTGACGCCCCACATGGCGTTCGACAGCGTCGAGGCGGTCGAGCGCATCTTGCAGACGACCGTCGATAACATTCTTGCGTTTGAAAAGAATTCACCCCAATTCGTCGTGGGCGGGGGGTAATGGTGAATCACCGCGGTATGCATGCGGGACACCTTGCACTCTTATCGCAACGGGCGTAAAGCCAAGCTGGAAGATATCTCAAAAACTAGGTACTCAGTCCCTCCGACCCGAGGCTATGGCGCCTTTGGTCGAAGACTCCCCACGGGTCTATCGACTCACAGCCTCGTTGAGCGGATCAGTTACCCAGGATGAAAACAGAATTCCCCGGAAAGCGGAGCGGCAAAAAAGCCGCTTCGCTTTTTTGTTGCACCCGGCCGGAATTGTCGGTACATTTTACAGATTAAATGAATCTCCTCGACGCAAGCGTCGAGGTATCTTGGTTGAATAAAAAATCCGATCGTACTTTATGACCCCGATGCAAGCATCGAGGAATTCTTTAG
>JAGVPT010000127.1 GCA_020052095.1 Bacteroidota bacterium
CTAAAGAATTCCTCGATGCTTGCATCGGGGTCATAAAGTACGATCGGATTTTTTATTCAACCAAGATACCTCGACGCTTGCGTCGAGGAGATTCATTGTTCAGTTGATCGAGGTCTGCGCGGCCGACTTTTTGCTGGGCTGCGATCTGGATATACCGAATGTCGTTTGGATCGATTCCGAAGAGCCTGGCGCCTGCAGTGTCGATGGACACCATGTCGGTCGAAATCAATTGCGCTTTCATAGTCACGACATCTTCCAGCGAAACGCCGCGCGGACCGTTGCGTTTCATAACATAATAGGCGTCGAGCACGTTCAGGTCCGGTTTGCGGTACGGGGCGAAATCTGCGATGCACTGGTGCAGATCGTTGCTATGCCAGTAGCGTCGGTCCCACACAATGCCCATCAGGTTCTTCATCGACATCGTCAACTGAGCGGAGCCGTGGTTTTTTAGTACGGGAACGTTGATAAAAACATCCGACTCAAGTATCAACTCGTGCACTTTTGCTTGAGTCAAGTTCCTGCCCCCGGTAACGGTGACGTTCTGAAAATATCCCTCACTGCTTGCCGGGGCAATTCTCCCGCCGGCGTCGGTGACCGCTAAAGCGATGCCGCTGTTCTTGTACGACCGCCGCCAGTTGTCGCATGTGTTGTCGAAAACAACGACCTCTTTCGCGCCCGCGGCGTAACACTGCTTAATGATTTCCGAAACCAACTTCGGATTCGTGTTTCCTCCCCGTTCAGGAGGCACGTCCCAGCCGATATTTGGCTTCACGACGACCTTTTGCCCTTTTTTGACAAACGAGCTCATGCCGCCGAGTGCCTCCATTCCCTTGGTGAACATCACATCCGGTTCTCCCCCTTTTATCGCCACAAGGTCGAATGAGTTCGTCGAAGTCTCCCACATTCCATCATTAAGTCGCTTGAGATTCCCAAACACCGAACTTGTTCCGGCAAGAACAGAAGCTCCGGCAGCGCGTAAAAGAAATGATCTGCGATCCATAGGGCCCTCGTAGGATGTTTTTGTTGCACGATGGAGTAGCTACCACACCTGATTACAATTCCCCTGCCATGTTCCTCACTGCAAAGTCTGTCAAAACGAGTGAATCAGCCTTTTATTTCTTGGAAGATGACTTCTCTATTCCTATTTTTTGGGAAATTGATCCACTTTTTGCCCAATCTTGAAAAAGAGAGGTTCAAGTTGAGGCTAAATCAGCGATTTCACTCGATTCTAGTGTTGAATTTATTGGCACAATCCTTGCCGAATTTATCAACACAAAGATTCCTCCGCGAAAACTAAGGCGTTATTCAAACATGTCCATTCATAAAGTCATCCGTTTCCAGCTTTTCGTTCTCTTCTCATCACTCCTGGCGGTTGCATCTCTTGTTGTTGCGCAAACGAAGGAGGATTGTCTTGCCTGCCACTCCGATAATAACCTATCCACGGAGCGCAACGGCAAGACCGTTTCGTTGTTCGTCGACGGCCAAATTCTGGCTCATTCGACCCATAAGAAATTCGTCTGCGTTGCATGCCACACCGGATTCGACCCAAACAATGTACCGCACAAAGAAAAGATCACACCAGTCCAGTGCCAAACATGCCACAAGAATGTCGAGGCGAAGCACCCGTTTCATAAAACCATCCTTGTAAAAGGAACAAACGATGTCAACAAGATGTGCAAGGATTGCCACGGGAAGCATGATGTCCAATCACCAAAAGTCCCGGGGACCAAATTTAGTCCTGAAAAAGTAACGGAAAGCTGCGGGACGTGTCATCGTGAGCAAAAAGAGAAATATTCTGAGTCGGAACACGGCAAGGCATTCCTGGCACACGACAAGAATGCGCCGACATGCATTCAATGCCATTCAAAAAATGTCACCGCAGTAACCGCCGGCACCGATTCTGTTCAATTGAAAATCAGACAGGAGCAAGTGTGCATTGCGTGTCACGTCAAGAAATCTCCGGCGTCTGAAACGTCTCCTACATCCAGCTTTGTGCTGGCGTATGAACAAAGCGTCCATGGAATGGCGTTGAAGAATGGCAATAGCAATGCCGCGAATTGCGTCAGTTGCCACGGCAGTCACGAAATGAAAAAAGGGGGCGACCCCACCTCGCTCGTCAATCGGCTCAACATCCCGACGACGTGTTCGCATTGTCATCCTTCGATTGCAGAGGAGTATCGCGAGAGTATCCACGGGACTTCGTTCCTTGCAGGCAACAGTGAAGCTCCGGTATGCACGAATTGCCACGGCGAGCATAAAATTCTTGCGCCGAAAGACCCGAACTCTCCCGTTTCCAAACTTCACGTGTCGGCTCAGGTGTGCGCACCGTGTCATAATTCAGTGCAGCTTAACGAAAAATTTGGGCTGGCTGCCGAACGAGGGAAGAGTTTCGACGATAGCTACCACGGACTCGCCACGAAGGCCGGAAGCGTTGAAGTCGCGAATTGCGCAAGCTGCCACGGTTTTCACGACATTCGCAAATCAAGCGACCCGAAGTCGAGAGTCAACAAGGCGAACTTGGCCGTAACGTGCGGCAAATGTCACCCCGGAGCGAACGAGAACTTCACGCGAGGGTCGATTCATGTGATAGCGGCAGCGAAGCAAGACGATCTTCTCTACTTTGTGTCGACGGCGTACATCATTCTGATTATTATGACCGTGGGTGGAATGTTCGTGCACAATGCTTTGGACTTTATGAAGAAGGCGAAGCGAAAACTGAAAGAGCGGCGCGGACACTACATAGAAGAACAATACGGGCACGCGTTGTACCTCCGCATGTCGGTGGGCGAGCGGTTGCAGCATGCTTCGCTCCTTGTGAGTTTCTCCCTTCTTGTGATTACCGGATTCATGCTGAAATTTCCCGATGCGTGGTGGGTTGCGCCGATTCGCTCGACGAGTCCTGCGGTGTTCGAAATCCGCAGCCTGATCCATCGCATCGCTGCCGTGGTGATGCTGTCTGCGGGCGCATTTCATATCTATTATGTCATATTTGTGCCGCGAGGGCGACAGCTCTTCACGGATCTCATCCCGAAGATACAGGATCTGCGCGATGCGGTAGCGATCGCAAAATATAACCTCGGCATCAGCCGTGTCAAACCGCTATTTGGACGGTTCAGTTATATCGAAAAATCCGAATATTGGGCCTTGATCTGGGGAACGATGGTTATGGCTTTGACCGGGTTCATCATGTGGTTCGACAATACGTTCATCGGAATATTCACGAAGTTGGGGTACGACGTAGCCCGTGTGATTCATTATTACGAAGCCTGGCTTGCGACGCTCTCTATAATAATTTGGCATATTTATTTCGTCATTTTCAACCCGGATGTATATCCGATGAACCTCGCCTGGTTGAAAGGAACTATCACCGAGGAAGAAATGATGGATGAACATCCATTAGAGCTGCAAGAGATCAAACGCAAGGGACTTGAAGAGGCGGCTAAGGCTTCAGAAGAAAATCAGGAACAAAACGACAAATGAACCGCCTGCGAATGAATGACGTACGGCAGGTTCGCAAAGCCTCCAGGTGCCATGGCGATGATTCTGAAACTTGAGTTGACCGTTATCTTAACCCTGTTTGAAACTTCATGCCTCTGATCTGACGTGGACTTCGCAAAAATGTTCCGGGATTGAAAAGATAACGGTCAACTGGAATCACTAAGAAAATTTCCAAAGGTTTCCGCTCCTCCTCTTTCAATGAGAACTAAGTATTCACTTTGTGTGATGGGACTTTTTTTGGGGGAATACCATCGTCCAAACACGACAACAATGGACTATCAGAAATTTCGTATCAGTCTTCTGGCCGGAATTCTTTTTCTTGTCAGCGGTTCGCTGTTGGCGCAAGAAAGCAGTGAATACCTGGCGTGCCACAGCGATCCGTCGATGGCGATGCTGCGAAAAGGAAAGAAAGTTACGCTTTTTGTGGACGAGAAAAAAATGACTCCGTCAGTCCACGGTGGCGTTGCCTGTGTGGATTGTCATACAGATTTGAAAGGGAAAGAACTTCCGCACGAAGCGCCGCTAAAACCTGTCGAGTGTGGGATTTGTCATGGAGAAGAGGAGAATCTCTACTCACAATGCCGGCACGGACAAGCGGCGGCCCGCGGTGATGACTTGGCCCCGCGCTGCAAAGATTGTCATGGCAATCACGATATCTTACCGGTGAAAGATCCGCGATCTGCAGTAACACCGATAAATATTCCCTATGTATGCGGCAAATGCCATAAAGAGGGAGCGCCGGTCCAGCGTCAACGCGATATCCCCCAGACGCATATTCTCGAGAATTACGCCGAGAGTATGCACGGCGAGGGCCTTTTGAAGAGGGGGCTTTCCGTTACGGCGACCTGTGCATCGTGTCATACTCCACATCTCATTCTCCCGCATACCGACCCGCGTTCATCCATCGCACGCAAGAATATCGCGAAGACGTGCTCGAAATGTCACTCGCAGATCGAATCCGTCCACAGAAAAATCATTAAGGGAGAATTGTGGGAAAAAGAAGCGAATGTTCTTCCTGCCTGCGTCGATTGTCATCAACCGCATAAGGTGCGAAAAGTGTACTACGACGCGGGCATGGCCGACAAGGATTGCATGCGATGCCACGAACGAAAGAATATTCGAGCATCGGCAGACGGTCGTTCCCTCACCGTCGACGTGGAAGATCTTTCGTATTCGCCTCACTCAAAGAAGATCGCGTGCGGACAGTGTCACGCCGATGTGACCCGTTCGTTGGACCGGCCCTGTGCGACGATTCAAAAGAAAGTAGATTGCGCGGCGTGCCATACGGCAGTAGGAGAACAATATCAGCAAAGTACGCACGGTAAACTTTTTGCGAAGAGTGATTCAAACGCACCGACCTGCAAAGAGTGCCACGGACGACACGACGTTCGGGCCAGGAAGGTTCCAACTTCACCGATTTTCGCGACCAACATTCCGGACCTCTGCGCTCGGTGTCATCAGGAAGGGAAAAAAGCCGCCGTTCGATATACGGGGAAGCAGCATGAGATCATCGGTCGGTACACCGAGAGCATCCATGGAAAAGGGTTGCTGAAGAGCGGCCTCGTTGTCACAGCAAAGTGCACCGATTGCCACACGTCGCACAGGGAATTGCCGCAGGCAGATACTCTTTCGAGCGTCAACGCGAACAACATACCCGGAACATGCGGAAAATGTCACCACGGTATTGAAGATCAATTTGGGCAGAGCATTCATTCAAAGCTCGTGTCAAAATCTGATCAGCCGCTGCCGGTATGCAGCGATTGCCACACAGCGCACACAATACGTCGTACCGACGAGAGGGGGTTCCAGCTTGAGATCATGAACACCTGCGGTAAGTGCCATGAGAAAATCTCAAAGACGTACTTTGATACGTACCATGGTAAGGTGACTCAGTTGGGGTACACGAAGACGGCAAAATGCTATGACTGTCACGGTGCACACGACATTCTTCCGATTGCCGACCCCCGCTCGCATTTAAGTCGCCACAATGTGGTTGCAACGTGTCAGAAGTGTCATCCGGGCGCAACGCGAAGATTTGCCGGCTACCTCACGCACGCCACCCATCACGACCCTGATAAGTATCCGATTCTCTTCTGGGTTTTTTATGGGATGACTTCGCTGCTGGTTGTAACGTTTTTCTTCAGTGGATTGCACACATTACTCTGGTTGCCGCGCGCCTGGCAAATGCGAAACGTGCATCGCGATGATCGCATAGATTTGAATCAGAAGCAGTTTCAGCGATTTACACGGTTGAACCGAATTCTCCACGTTCTTATGGTCATCAGCTTTATCACGCTTGCATTAACAGGGATGACATTGAAATTCTCGTACACGGGCTGGGCTTCAATCGTGTCGCGGTTCTTCGGAGGATTTGAAGTCGCCGGATACGTCCACCGTTTTGCGGCAACGATTATGGTCGGCATCTTCGTAACACATATTGTTGACCTTTTCCTTCGAAAGAAAAAAGAGTTTGGTTCGTGGAAGGCAATGCTCACTGGCGCGAACACGATGCTGCCGACACAAAAGGACGCGCAGGATGTGTGGGCTTCAGTGAAATGGTTCTTGGGAAAGGAAACCGCCCGAAATACAGCCGCTGGACTTATTGGGAAAAGTTTGATTACTTTGCAGTGTTCTGGGGAATGGTTGTGATTGGATTTACAGGAGCAACGCTGTGGTTCCCGGAATTCTTTACACAGCTTTTGCCGGGATGGTTCATCAACGTCGCCACAATCATTCACAGCGATGAAGCACTGCTGGCAACCGGTTTCATCTTTACGGTGCATTTCTTCAACACGCACCTTCGCCCGGAAAAATTCCCCATGGACATCGTGGTCTTTACCGGACGCATGCCGCTGGAAGAATTGAAGCGCGACAAGCCTGCCGAGTATGAAGCGCTTGTGAAGAGCGGCGAGCTTGAGAAGTACATGGTTGAACCGTATCCGCCGATCGTGATCAAAGCCATCCGTGTTTTCGGGTGGACAGCGCTTACGATAGGTTTCAGCATTGTAGTGTGGATTCTTTACGCGATGTTATTTGCATATAGATAAAGGAGAATCGTGCGGCGCCTCGTTCCAAAATCATTCTTCAATCCTGTCAGCTTCGTCGGAGCGGCAATAGCGGCAATCAGTTTCGGGTTGATCCTCTTCTTGTTTCTTCTCGAAGCATTCGCCGGACACCAGAAGCCGTACATGGGAATTATCGCATTTGTGATTCTTCCCGGGCTTCTGATCATCGGTTTGGCGATTGCCGTTGTCGGCATGGTCTTCGAGCGCAAACGGGTTCATGTGTCGGAAGATCGCTTTCCCCGGATCGACCTCAACAATCCGCACCACCGATCGATGTTTGGATTTTTCTCCGGACTCACGATTATTCTCTTGTTGTTCTCGGCATTTGGAAGTTATCAGGCATACGAATTTACTGAGTCGGTGCAGTTTTGCGGCGAGATTTGCCATAGCGTGATGAAGCCGGAATACACGGCATATCTCTTTTCTCCGCACGCGAGAGTTTCCTGCGCTCAATGCCACGTCGGTTCGGGCGCGGATTGGTATGTAAAATCGAAACTCTCCGGGGCGTATCAGGTCTATTCCGTTTTATTCAATAAGTATTCCCGACCGATCGAAACGCCGGTGAGAAGCCTTCGGCCGGCGCAACAGACATGCGAACAATGCCATTGGCCGAAGCATTTCTTTGCGGAGAAGCAAGTCGTCAAGAACTATTTCCTTTCCGATGAGAAGAACACTGAATGGTGGATCTCGCTTTTAATGAAAATTGGGGGCGGCAACAACGAATCGGGCCCGACTTCCGGCATCCACTGGCATATGAACATCAGCAATCAGATCAATTATGTCGCAACCGATTCACAGCGGCAGATTATTCCGTGGGTGCAATCGAAGAGGTCAGATGGAACTGTCATAACGTACACGCTCAGCGACGGATCGGTGACGGATGAGCAATTGAAATCCGGTGAAATGCGGAAGATGGATTGCATCGATTGCCACAACCGCCCGACGCACATCTATCGTCCGCCGAACGAGTCAATCAACGAGGCCATGACGCTTGGCTGGATCAATCCCAGAATTCCGTCCATAAAAGCGACCGCGCTTGAGGCGCTCGTGCGACCGTTCGCCACAGAAGAAGGGGCGATGGACAGCATCGGTATTTTCGTTCGCGAACAATATGCTCATCGATATCCCGAGGCATCCCGCACGATGAAGGCGGACATCGATACCGCAATCGAGCGTCTGAAAAAAATCTATAGCAGGAATTTCTTTCCGGAAATGCGCGTGTCGTGGAAACACTATCCGAATAACATCGGTCATCTCTATTATCCCGGATGTTTCCGTTGCCACGACGGGAAACACGTCGGGGATAACGGGAAGATCCTATCACGAGACTGCAATGCGTGCCACGTCATCCTTGCTCAAAAGCTTGACCGAGAAAGACTGCACTTGTCGCTGGAGGGCATTGAATACCGGCATCCGGTTGATATCGGCGATGCGTGGAAACAAATGGACTGCAGCGATTGTCACAACAGTCCATAAATACGAATCTTTTTGAAGTTCGCAGTAATTTTTTATGATTTCCTGAGACGAAGGAGATTGAATGAAAAATTTCTTTCAGAGATTCCCAGATTCACTCATCCGCATTGGGGCTGTCTTTCTCTTATTTGTCAGCGCGATTCTCTTTGTGCGTTTCATAATCCCGTCGTCGCTGAAAAATGAAGAGGAGCACGTCAAGGCAACAATAGAAAGAGAAACATCCCGTTCCGTCCGTTACGCCGGTTCCGATGTGTGTGCCGATTGCCACGAAGAGTACAATGTCAAAAAATTGGGCTACCATAGAAATCTCTCTTGTGAAACTTGCCATGGACCTGCCAAAGAACACTCGGAGAATCCTACCGAAACCAAGCCGGTTGTTCCAAAGAAGCGCGAAGCTTGTTCTTTGTGTCATACGTACAATCCATCTCGGCCAACTGGATTTCCACAGATTAATCCTGTCGTCCATAATCCGCTCAAACCATGTGTCACATGTCATAATCCACACGACCCAAAGCCGCCCAGAGTGCCGCAGGAATGTCAAGCGTGCCACGCAGAAATCGCGCGTACCAAGGCAGTATCACCTCACGTTCAACTCGAATGCACAACATGCCACACGGTTCCGCAGCAACATAAAGTAATACCAAGAGAAGTGAAAGCGTCTATACCTGGCGATCGAACATTCTGCGGGAAATGTCACAGCAAGGATTCTCCAGCCAAGGAGACACCAAAGGTTGATATCAGCACACACGGTGAAAAATACTTATGCTGGCAATGCCACTATCCTCACATGCCGGAGGTAGAATAATATGAAAAGGAGAAAGTTCATTGAAAGAAGTCTAGTCATGCTCGCGCAGTTCGGCGTGATGGGGGGAATATTCCGTCGTGCAAAGGCCGAATTGAAGGACTACGATCCCTCGAAACACTATTATGGTATGGGCATCCAAATCAACAAGTGTATCGGATGCGGGAAATGTGTGGAAGCGTGCAAAGCGGAAAACGGCGTTCCGAAAGAACCGTTCTTCTTTCGCACCTGGGTAGAACGCTATGTTATCAAGAAAGACAACGGCGTTACTGTGCAAAGTATCGATCCCAGAATAGAGCGATCATACGAAGCGTTTGCAGAGAAAGATATCCTTCGCAGCTTTTTTGTTCCGAAGCTTTGTAACCAATGCGAGAATCCACCCTGCGTTCAGGTCTGTCCCGTGGGCGCGACGTTCAAAACAGCAGACGGAGTCATTCTTGTTGATGCAGACAGGTGTATCGGATGTCGCTACTGCATTCAGGCATGCCCGTACGGTGCACGGTATCTTAATCCGGAAACCGAGACGGCGGACAAATGCACTTTCTGTTATCACCGTATCACGAAAGGACTGCTCCCCGCCTGCGTCGAAGTCTGTCCAACGCAAGCACGGATCTTTGGAGACGTCAAAAGCAATGCAAGTCCGTTGGCACGATTTAAACGAATGAACAAGATTCATGTGTTGAAACCGTCGCTCAACACTGAACCCAAAGTGACATATTCTGACCTTGACGGGGAGGTGCGATAATGAATCCGGCAACTGCAAGTCTTTACGAACTGCTAAAACAAGTCACCGGCTACATTTATCCCAATGAGATTGAAGTACATTGGGGTATCCTTGTCGTTGTGTACCCGTACCTCACAGGTCTTGTTGCAGGAGCGTTTATTCTAGCGTCGTTGGTCAAGGTGTTTAATGTGAAAGAACTGCAGCCGGTGTATCGTCTTTCACTTTTGACCGCTCTCGCATTTATCATCATCGCGCCGCTTCCGCTTCTTCTTCATCTTGGACATCCGGAACGGTCATACGAAATTTTTCTGACGCCGAATTTCACATCAGCAATGGCGATGTTTGGTTTCGTCTATGCATGGTATTTGATGGTAGTGCTTCTGTTGGAAATTTGGTTTACGTATCGCAGAGATATCATCATATGGTCTCAAGGCGAGAAATCGGTCATGCGTTGGATTCACAAAGTCATCTCCCTCTTTTCAACGGATACCAGCGAAAAATCTGTCGAGTTCGACAAGAAGGCTGTGAAAGCAATAACCATCATCGGTATTCCGTCGGCTTTCCTTCTCCACGGGTACGTCGGTTTTATTTTCGGATCCATTAAGGCGAACCCTTGGTGGAGCAGCGTGCTGATGCCAATTGTGTTCTTGTTCTCGGCAATTGTGTCAGGTATCGCGCTTGTTATTTTGCTGTACATGATTCTCACACCTCTTCGAGGCGAGAAAATTAGTATCGGATGCCTTGACAAGATGGCTTCCTATCTATTCTATGCGGTCATCGTTGATTTCTCCCTTGAACTGCTTGACTTCATTCATCGATTGTACGAAAGCGAGGAATCGATCAAAATTCTTTCGGAGCTTGTTATGAATAGGCTCTTTATCAGCCTCGGTGTTATTCAAGTGATGCTCGGAATGCTGCTTCCGCTTGGTGTCATGATTTGCATAAAACTTTTCCGATTTGATGAAGAATTGAGAAAATTGTTGTATTTTGTTTCGGTCATACTCATTCAGCTTGGAATCTTTGCCACGAGGTGGAATGTGGTCATCGGTGGGCAGATGTTCTCGAAGAGTTTCAGAGGGCTGACAGCGTACAAAATGGAGCTAACAGGATTTGAAGGATTTTTCATGACGCTCGTGTTGCTTATTCTTCCGTTCATCGTATTGTCAATATTGATCAAAATACTTCCACCTTGGGACCGATCAGTTGAACGATCGCTCGGAGAAAGAATAGCGTAACAAATTGCGACGGACACAACTCTCGCTGTAAATTATGTGAAACCGGACCGAATCAAGTAACAATCAGCCGCTGGGTCTGCAAGAAGGAAAGAAATGAACTGCAGCGACTGCCACGGAGGCGGTTGAGTGGAAGGGTCACAAAAAATGCGATATCGATATTGTGAAACGACAATGGAATTTGCAAATGACTGAGAACCACGAACTTCAGCCACAGCAAACTAAGCGGGATTTCCTCAGGGTTATACTGGGAGGAAGCCTGCTCGCATGGCTCGGGACGGTGATCTATCCGATCCTTTCCTATCTCAAACCTCCAGCCCAAGCCGAGGCCGAAGTAAGCAGTGTGAAAGTGGGGAAGCTTTCAGCAATCGAAAAAGACAGCGGCACGTTGTTTAGATTCGGAAGCAAGCCGGTGATTCTCCTTCGATCGGCAAGCGGTGAGTTGCGTGCGTACTCAGCCACATGTACTCACCTCGACTGCACAGTTCAATATCGCAAAGATTTCGGTCTTATCTGGTGTGCGTGCCATAACGGGAAATACGACGTGAACGGCAGAAATGTCTCTGGTCCGCCGCCGCGCCCGCTGGATGAATTCAAAGTGATCGTCCAAGGAGAGGAGGTATTCATCTCCAAGAAATCATGAAACCAACATTGAAAAAAATCTACGATTGGGTGAATGAACGTGTGGAGTTGGACAACCTCATCGAGTTCATGGGGAAGAAATACGTCCCTGTTCATCGTCATTCGGTGTGGTATTATTTCGGTGGTGTCTCCCTTTTTCTCTTCATTATTCAAGTGGTCACAGGAATTCTCTTGTTGATGTATTACAAGGGGAGCGAGGACCTTGCATTCGAGAGCATCCAGTTTCTGATGTCGAAGGTTCAATTCGGATGGCTCATCCGCTCCATTCACAGTTGGGCGGCGAACCTGTTTATCCTGACGGCGATGATCCACATGTTCAGCGTTTTCTTTGAGAAATCGTACCGGAAGCCGCGCGAGATCACCTGGCTTACCGGCATGTTGATGTTCTTTCTCGCGATGGGATTTGGATTCAGCGGATACCTTCTGCCGTGGAACGAACTTGCGTTCTTCGCCACGAAAGTTGGGACCGACATTGCCGGCGTTCTTCCTCTCATCGGGAAGCCGATAATGATTTTCCTCCGCGGCGGCGAAGAGGTCACTGGTGCGACGCTTTCACGATTTTTCGGATTTCATGTGGCGGTTTTTCCCGGAATTTTTACCGTCTTGCTGGGTGTTCATCTTCTCCTTGTTCAGCGACAGGGAATGAGCGAACCGATGTCCTTTGAAAATACTCCGGCAGGAGAACGGAAAACAATGCCGTTCTTCCCCAACTTCCTCCTTCGCGATCTTCTCTTGTGGCTTATCGTATTGAATCTTCTTGCAATCCTGGCGGTGTTCTTTCCCTGGGAACTTGGGAAAAAAGCCGACGCGTTTGCGGCAGCTCCAGCGGGAATAAAACCCGAATGGTATTTCCTATTCATGTTTCAATCGCTGAAATACATACCCGGAAAGCTGTGGATTTTTGACGGGGAAGTATTGGGTATCTTGCTTTTCGGAGTCGCCGGATTGTTATGGATGATGGTCCCTTTTTGGGACAGTAAGAGCGCTCGGGGAGAGAAAAATAAGTTCATCACCTATCTTGGATTATTTGTCGTTTTCTATATCATCATTTTCACGATCATCGGATGGATATCATGAAACAGCGCCTGGTAATTCTTGTTGCCGCGGCGGTTTGCGCGGCGTTGTGGAGCGCTACGGCGTTTGCCGGAGACCAGTGCCTGACATGCCACGAAGCGCTGGACGATGCACAATCCAAATTGTTCAAATCCGATATTCACTTCCGCAAAGGACTTTCATGTGTGGATTGTCATGGGGGCAACCCAAAATCGGAAGACATGGAAGCGGCGATGAGCAAGAAAGCGGGATTTATCGGAGTGCCGAAGGGTGACGAGATATCAAAGATCTGTGCGAGCTGTCATTCCGAGGCCGAGACGATGAGGCGTTTTGGCTCGCAGATGCCATCGAACCAGTGGGAGAATTTGCAGACGAGTGTTCACGGAAAGCTCTCGACAACCGGCAAGGAGCATATCCTGCAATGCACGACGTGCCATACATCGCACGGAATTGTGTCGGTAAAGAATCCAGCATCGCCTGTCTATCCGTTGAACGTGGTGAAGACATGCTCAAAGTGCCATTCAAACGCTGCATACATGCGGTCGTACAATCCATCCTTGCCTGTGGATCAACTCGACAAATACCTGACAAGTATCCACGGAATGAAGAACGCGAAAGGAGACGCTCACACCGCGGAATGTGCAAGTTGTCACGGCAGTCACGATATTCGCTCCGCAAAAGATGTGAAATCAAAAGTCTACGCGACAAGCTTGCCGGCGACGTGCGCGAATTGCCACAGCAACGCCAGGACGATGAAGGCCTACAAGATTCCCACCGACCAGTTTGAAAAGTTTTCCCGGAGCGTACACGGCGTCACACTTCTTCAAAAAAATGATGTTGCCGCCCCGGCATGCAACGATTGTCATGGTAACCATGGCGCTGCGCCTCCCGGAGTCGAGTCCGTTTCCAAAGTATGCGGTACCTGCCATGCGCTCAATGCTGATTTGTTCTCGGCAAGTCCACACAAGAAAGCATTCGACGATCGAAAGCTCCCCGAATGCGAAACCTGTCACGGTAATCACGAGATCGTTGCCGCAACTGACAAGCTCCTTGGCGTAAGTCCCGATGCTGTGTGCAGTCGATGTCATCACGACAATGAAAGCGCAAAAGGTTATGCAGTTGCGCGGACAATGCGTCAGTTGATCGACAGCCTTGAATCGTCGGAGCAACGCGCACGAACACTTGTAGACGACGCGGAACAAAAGGGAATGGAAATTTCGGAGGCGAAGTTCAAGTTGCGCGATGCGCGGCAGGCACGGCTACAATCCCGCACAATGGTTCATTCCTTCGACGAAGAAAAATTTCGGGATGTTGTCGGTAAGGGAATAGTCATGGCTTCAATGGTTTCGGAGGAGGGACATCGCTCTATTGATGAGTACTATTTCCGTCGGGTAGGATTGGGAATTGCGACCGTAGTTATCACAATTCTTGCGATCTCTCTCTATTTATTTATCAAGAGGATAGAGCGAAGCCAACACCAGCAATAGATGACTGGTACGATCACCTCATTTGCTTAAATTGAAGAATTTGCATTTCCCCCGCGATTGTACCAACTCCTTTCGGCTATGACTATTCAACGAAGGGCAACGCAGTGTCCGGATGCAGCGCCTTTGGTCGGTGGCTCAACTGCGTGCTCAAAGTAGTGTTGTTTTATTCAACATCTGCTTGACGAGGAGTCGGTAAGTGTGCATATTGGAAAAAGCGGCTCGATCCAAGGCGCCGCGTCCTCAACAACTGGTTAGAACGCACGAATTACTTATGGCGTAGTTACCCTTAACGTTATGTGATATGCCGCTCCCAAGCCTAAATGAGAAATTGTCATTTGTGGTCTATACTCAATCATTAAAGAGAGAGGAGGAATTATGAAAAATTTACTTGCGTGGTTCTTCGCAGCAGACCTCGAGGCAGAAAAGGTGAAGGTTAAATCGGTAGTTGATCAGTTTGAGCAATTCTGGGAAACGAAAGATATGGAATTGCTCACGAAAATCATGACTCATGATGCCGACATGGTCAACTACGGCTCGGATGCCGTCGAGCACTTCGTCGGATGGGAGGCATTGAAAGAGTCCGTAGAGAAAATGTTACCGTCTCTCGAAAATACCAAGATCACAGTCAAGGATCAAGTTGTCAAGGTTCATCCTTCCGGTAATGTTGCTTGGTTTTCAGAGGTATGGGATTGGGATCTGGTGGTTGAAGGCAAACCAGTTCACAGTGAGGGCCAGAGATTGACAGGAGTATTGGAGAAGCGAAATGGCAACTGGGTATTTATGCAATTTCACAATTCTGTTCCTGTAAGATGACATGCGGTCCACGCAACGATGACAAACTATTACAAGTACGAGCCGAAGGATGAAGAAGACAGCGGCACATCACATAACACGCCAAACAACGACGCTCCATTTATAATAGAAAGAAATTATTGTTGTCGCTCAACACTTTTGCTTCATAATGAATTTGTCTTTTGATAGCTCGCAAAAGTGCTGCGTTGTTTGCCGACACGTTATGTGCAATTGCCCGTTCTAATTAACTTCAATCCCACATCGGATAGAGAATGATTGACGCGTACATCAAGAAAGTGGCGTTCACCACCAAGCGAGGCGATGCCCGTGAGGAATCCTACTATCCTGCCCTTGCGGAACTTCTCGAAAACTTCTCTGAAACTCAGAGGCACAAGAAAGTTCACGTCACCGTCCTCCCGAAGAAAACTGAGGCTGGCAATCCAGACTTCCGAGTTTGGGATGGCAAGCATTCTCAGGTTGGCTACGTTGAGGGGAAACCGCCACATGCCAATCTGGATGACATTGAGACTTCGGATCAACTCAAGCGCTACATTTCAACGTTTCCAAACCTCATCCTGACCAACTTCTACGAGTTCCGTCTTTTCCGTAACGGCCAGCGTGTTGACAACGTCCTTCTTGCCCGTCCGTACATTTCAACGAAGCTCAAGGCAATCCCACCTGCCGAGCACACGAGAGAATTCTTAGCTTTGTTGGAGAAATTCTTTCAGTTTTCTCTTCCGACAAAGTTTAGCGCTGAGAGTCTTGCTAAGGAACTCGCAACTCGCACTCGATTTCTGAGAGACCAAGTTATCAAAGAGGAGCTTCGAGAGGCATCAAGCGCAGGAGCTAAGAAGATTCTTGGATTCTATGAGGCATTCCAGAAACACCTCATTGCCAACCTCAAACCGGACGAGTTTGCTGACCTGTACGCCCAAACCGTAACCTACGGTCTCTTTGCTGCAAGGACACGAGCGAATGGAGCATTCAACCGTAAACTCGCTTACGACCTGATTCCCAAGACTATTGGCATTCTCCGTGACATTTTTCATTTCATTTCATTTGACCCACCTGAGCAATTGCAGGCGACAGTTGACGATATTGCCGAGGTCCTCGCCGTTGCTGATGTCAAGAAAATCCTTCATCAATACTTCAAGGAAGGCAAAGGAACCGACCCCATCTTCCACTTCTACGAGACCTTCCTTGCAGAATACAACCCGCAAGAGCGTGAGCGCCGTGGCGTTTACTATACGCCTGAACCGGTCGTCTCATATATCGTTCGCTCTCTTAACATCATTCTCAAGGAAACCTTCGGACGACAAGACGGCTTTGCTACTCATTGCGTGACTGTCCTTGATCCTGCTGGCGGTACGCTCACGTTTCTTGCCGAGGCTGCCAAACTCGCTGTACACGAGTTTGTTGCCAAGTACGGTGAAGGCTCAAAAGGCAAGTTTATCGAAGACCACATCCTGAAACACTTCTTCGCATTCGAGCTGATGATGGCTCCTTACGCAGCGGGACACTTAAAAATGGGCTACCTCATGGAGGAACTTGGGCACAAGCTTTCCGGTGACGAGCGTTTCCAATTTTATCTTACCAATACGTTGGAAATGGAAGAGCTTGCCCAAACATCTCTCCCGGGGATGGCTTCACTTTCCCAAGAGTCATATTTGGCCGGCGAAGTAAAAAAGGAAAAGTCGATTCTTGTAGTGCTTGGCAATCCGCCGTACTCGGTAAGTTCATCCAACAAGTCCGAATTTATCGAGAAGGCCATGGAGCTTTACAAGCAAGACGTGAAAAAGGAGAGGAACATACAACCGCTCTCCGATGATTACATCAAGTTCATTCGGTTTGCTCATTGGAAAATCGAAAGGGCAGGCGTTGGTGTGATCGGTTTCATCACTAATAACTCATACTTGTCGGGCCTCATTCACAGGGGGATGAGGAAGCGCCTTCTTGAAAGTTTCAGCAAAATCTATGTGCTCAATTTGCATGGCAACAGTCGATTGGGAGAAAAATCACCGGATGGAAGCACCGATGAAAACGTCTTCGATATTATGCAAGGCGTGTCAATCGCTCTTTTTGTTCGAGACGGAAAAGGGGGGAACCGACCGGGCCGAGTGTTCTACCAAGACCTTTACGGCACACGCAAGGTTAAGTATAAATACCTAAATCGTCATGACCTAAACAGGACCAAATGGGTTGAGACGAAGCCGTCGGAACCCGAATGGTACTTCTTGCCGATGGACTATCGCGTTCGGGCTGTGTATTCGAAGTTTCCATCAATCCGTACCATCTTCAATGAGTTTTCGTTTGGAGTCACCACACATCGAGATCATTTTGTGGTTGGTTTCATCGCGAAGGAATTGAAGGATCGCATTAGAACATTTACGAGCGATTTACCGGATGACATCGTAAGGCAGACTTTCAACTTGGACGAAACAGTAGATTGGAAATTGAAAGAAGCGAGGAAAAGACTTGCGGCTGAAGATTGGTCAAGCGAAATCATTCCCTATGCTTACCGAACGTTTGATAAGCGCGTAATATGTTATACACGCAACCTGATCGACCGGGACAGAAGGAATGTAATGGAGAACATTGTGGGCGTAGAGAATATTGGATTGAATGTTGCGCGAAGGCTCCGCGACCCACTGTGGCAACACGCATTCGTTACTGATTGCATTACCGATAAGACCTTGTTATCGTCACGGGACAACGCTTATTTTGTTCCACTTTACCTATATCAGGATTCGTCTTCTAGTGGTTCGGGTGGTCGCTCAGGTAGGATGTCCTACCAGGCAGCCTTTGTTTTTGAGCCTCAAGCAGACTACTCCAATCGAAAACCCAATCTCAATCCAAAGCTAATCTCTTCGCTCAAGGAAACATTCAGGAAACAGCCAACCCCAGAGATGATTTTCTATTACATTTATGCTGTTCTCTACTCAAATGCCTATCGGAAGAAATACGCAGAATCCTTGAGGACAGATTTCCCACGTGTCCCTTTCACGAAGGACTACAAGCTCTTCCAGAAACTCGCCGGCAAAGGTTCAGAGCTTGTTAAACTTCACTTGCTCAAATCCAAGAAGCTCGCCAAACCCATTGCCAAGTGTGAAGGCTCAGGCGACTTGCGAGTCGTTAAAGTCTCCTATGACGCCAAGAAGGATCGAGTCTACATCAACCCTGACAAGTATTTCGCCGGCGTTCCCTCCGAAGTTTGGGAGTATCACATCGGAGGTTATCAAGTTGCAGAGAAGTGGCTCAAAGACCGCAAGGACAGGATTGTCTCATCCGAAGAGATCGCTACCTACGCAAATGTAATCACTGCAATCGCCGAGACAATCAACATCCAAGATTCGCTCGACGATTTGTTCAAGGAAGTAGAGTTGAGCATTCTTGAAGTGTCGCTCTAAGAGATTGTGCACGAACGGGCAACCGCACATAACACGGCAAACAACGACACTCGCTCATTTGTAAAGAATAGTTGTGCTTGTTCCATGCCGCCCGCCGCGACAAAAAATGAGTTCTTTATAGGCGGCGGTCGGCACGGCGTTGTTGGTGCACACGTTTACTGCAGTTGGTTGATTTCTTAGCGGCCTAATTAGATTTTTCGTATAGTGCTCTTTATATTTGCATATGTTAATAGAACATTCTACCGCGTGTGTTCTAACCGAGTCGCTCCGGTCCGTTGGGGGGCGACACCTTGAACTCCGAACACCGCTCCTCAGCTTTACCCTGGTTATCCCTCATTGTATTTCTCCCTCTGGCTGTTGTTGTTGGTGCATCGGGACACTTCTATTTTGCCCATCTTCGGAATGAAACCACAGAACAAAAGAAAAACGAGCTCTATGCCATAAGCGAATTGAAAGTGCGTCAGCTTTGTCGTGGCGAAGGGAACGGTTCTCGGACGCCAGCTTCATCTTTAACAGCAGGACAATTGCCGATGAGGTTGCGAGGATATGCAAAGACCCATTCCAAACAAGAAATAGAAAACAGACTTTGGGTTGATAGGCATGAAATCAGTTTAGCCCTGACCGATATGGGATTGCCAAGGCTGAGTGGGACAGAAGAATTTATCCGCCTTAGAGAAATCACCCCGAAACTTAAAGTCATTCTTGCGAGTGGATATCTCGACGCGGAGTTGAAGACGGAAATGTTGAATGCCGGCGCCCGGCATTTATTCAGGAGCTGTATGTCCCTGACGACGTTCTCAGAATAATCCGGGAGGTTCTCAACTCGTAACTCACTATACACATTATTAATTGCATCACATAGGTGAGTATATATTCATATTTTCTGGGTACGCGTGAAATGGCTCATTTACCGTTCTTATACCTGCAAAATCAGGTCATGGACGCTTCCTGATATTGGGAGGTGGGCATGAAAATCGTCGAAAAAGAACCAATTTAAACGATCAGACTCGGCACATTATTTGAGTAGTATGTGTGGAGAATTTGAACTATGAGAATTCTACAGTTTGAAGCGAAAGGAAATTGACGCTAGATGAAAAGAACCGTCGAAGTTGCAGTTGTCGTCGCTCTCGTGTTGTTCCTTGTAACGCCGTCCACCGCCCAGCATAAGTACGTTGGTGTTACAATGTGTTCAGCCTGCCATAAGACGGAAAAGCAAGGAAAGCAATTCGACATTTGGAAATCGTCCAAGCATGCGAGCGCGTTCAAGACTCTGGAGACTCCGAAGGCTGAAGAGATTGCAAAGGCGAAGGGTTTAAAAGTAAAAGCAAGCGAGGCGCCTGAATGCTTAACATGCCACGTTACGGGCTATGGAGTTGACAAGGCGTTAACAGCGGCGGTAAAAGTGCAAGATGGCGTTCAATGCGAATCGTGCCATGGTGCGGGCTCAGACTACAAGTCAATACCTGTGATGAAAGACAAAGCAAAGGCAGTAGCAGCAGGTTTGACAATCGCGAAGGACGACCCGAAGCTCTGCACGAAATGTCATAACAGTGAGAGTCCGACATACAAGGAGTTTAAGTACAAAGAAGCGTGGGAAAAAATAAATCATCCAGTTCCCCTCGCGACAAAATAACAAGTGTATTCGCTCCATCCCTGGAGCGATACTTCCCCCGCCGGCAACCTACATGCTGGCGTTTATCCCTCGAGGCTCGGCAAAGCCTCCAGACCGCAAACAATCCCGCTTCATCTCGTGATGAAGCGGGATTCCTATTTTATGGAAGGGACTGAGGGCATTCTTGATACTTGGAACAAAACTTGAGATAATCGCACAAAATGACACAAAACAATGAGAATTCCCGAAAAATGAATGGCACAATCCTTGTTTTTGTTCCTGTCACACCTGTAAAGGAAATCGCCGCTATGAAATGTAGAATTCTTTTCCTGGGCCTATTTGTGCTGACCTCAACCGCTTCCGCACAACTCGCATCGGGGCGGTTTACGACTTCATTCTATGGTTGGCAGGGCCGGAGTGCAACCTTGGACCCGCAGACAAATCTGCGCGGGTTCGAGAATGTGCAATTCGATTTTTCCCAGCAGCGTTTTTCATTCAACACTAACTTCCAGATCTCGAAGGACTTCGGTACTGTTATAGGCACTGATCCCGAGTTGCGTCTGTCTTCACTGATACTCAAGGCCCGCAACATCGCTGGAGTTGCCGATGTCTCCCTTGGCCGTCAATTTGTCTTCGCCGGTGTGGGAAATGGATTGCTTGATGGAGGAGTCGCGAAGGGAACCGTGTGGGATAGAAAGATTGGCGTTACTGTGTACAATGGCTATAGTGTTGTCCAATCGCGGACCATAGACTTGAAGAGAAGCTACGCTGATAATGCTCTCTTCGGCGGCCAGGTATCTGTCGAGCCGATCGAGAACGGGATTATCGGAGTGAGCTACATGAACCGAACACGAAAACCAGCCTCGTTCACCACTACGAGGCTTGATTCGTTATTTCATCCTTACGATGTTGTGATAGCATATTCGCCGACCGAGGAAGAGTATGCCAGCATGGATGCGCGCTACAGTTTCTTGAATCGCGTGAACTTGTACGGCCGATCTGATTACGATTTCAATCTTACAAGAATGTCGCGCGCGGAGATATCTGCCCGTGTTGGTATCCTTCCCGCCTTGACCGCAACGGCTGAGTATTTGTTCCGCGAACCTCGGATTGCCTACAACTCCATTTTCTCCGTTTTCACGTCGAAGAGCATCCAGGAAATTGAAGGGGGTGTTGAGTATGAAGTGATGCCGCTGGTTCAGACATTTGCACGCTTCGCCTACGTGCAATACAAGGACGATAACAGCAGTCGCATGACGGTTGGAGGATCATACGATTTTATGAACATTTCGTACACTCAGAACTTCGGCTACGCTGGCGATCTCAATGGCGTCTCGGTGCAGGCGGTCTATCCGGTGATGGAGTGGAAGCTGGTGCCGAATATTGGATTCGGCCTGGCACAGTACCAATTATCGGATGATGATACAAAGAACACAGTCTTTAATGCGAGCGTAGGAGCAACCTATCGCCCGATGCCATCGCTGTCGACCGATGTTCAACTGCAATGGATGCGCAATCCGCTCTACGCAAATGACGTACGGCTCTTTGTGAAAGCAAACTACTGGTTCAGTGAACGTCTCAGCTGGTTCTAAGGTCGACGACTCGACTCGTCGAGAAACTCTATGCGAAACAGAATACTCTTCTTTGGGTTGTGCCTTACGGTGCTTGTAGCATTTGGCAGAGGATGGCCGGGAGAGACTGATGCGAAGGCCGACGATAGAAGCCAACAGATGAAGTTTTCGCATCAAAAGCATATCAACGAATTCGGTGTTGACTGCGCCACATGTCATGCGGAGGCGGCGACAAGCCAATCATCGGCGGACAAAATGCTGCCCGGGCATGCAATATGCCAAACGTGCCATGAAGAACAAGTGAGCAAGACGTGCGGATATTGCCATGTAGATGAAAAAAAACCAACGGCATTCACGAGAGAAGTGCGCGAACTTCGCTATGATCATAAAAAGCACGTAACCGATCAAAAGATGGAATGCGTTGCTTGTCACGCAGGATTGGATAAAGTTGACTATGCTTCAGCGGCGAACATGCCGTCAATGGCGTCGTGCAACACCTGCCACAACGATGTGAAGGTAAACAACCAGTGCGAAACGTGTCACAGCAATCTTGCGACGTTGCGTCCGAGATCACACGGCGAAGGGAATTTCGTGAAAGGCCATGCAAAGTTCGCGCGGTTGAATGCGATGGACGCACAATGCTCGACGTGCCACACCGAGAATTATTGCGCGCAATGTCATGATGCATCCAACCTGACAGCGCTCTCGAGCAAAGAAAAGATCGGAATGATTTCTCCGCGGACGATGGGCAACGACAAATCACAGGCGCTGAAAGGAGAGGCCGTCCACGATATTAACTATCGATTCACGCATGGCATTGACGCGAAAGGCCGTGCATCGAATTGCCAAGCGTGTCATCATGAGCAAGCATTTTGCAACGACTGCCACAAGAACGGAAGCCAGGCATTAGGCGGGACAGTTCCCACAACGCACGAAGCTGCCGGGTTTGCCACCGTTGGCGTTGGTACAGGCGGCGGTCAGCACGCCAAGCTCGCACGGCGCGATATTCAGAGCTGCATGACGTGTCACGATACGGAAGGCAACGATCCGACGTGCATTAAATGTCATGTTGACCAGGATGGCGTGAAGGGAACAAATCCAAAAACGCACCCGAAGGGCTTCATGGCCGACAACGAATCGGGCGATTGGCATACGAGCGTTGGCGCAACATGCTTTGCCTGTCATACGGATCCCAATGCGAGACCTCAATCGCTAGGAGGAGTTGCCGGAAGGGGATTCTGCGGATATTGCCATGGAAAGAAGTGAGAATTCTATGAAGACTTTCCTCAAGTATGGGATCATACTCGGCGTGACAATCGGATTGATCGCGGGTTGCAGTCAATTGAAGAATGAAACAGCGCCGGTGTCTCCGACGTTGTCCCTGCACGGAGTGGGATTTAAAGACACAACATCACCAAATTTTCATGGCATCGCTATTCGTGCTCAGAAGCAGCCGTGGAATGTCCAGGTTTGCAGATCGTGTCATGGACTACGATATGATGGCGGCACCGCGGGACAGTCGTGCTTAACGTGCCATAACAAACCCGACGGACCGGAGAATTGCACAACGTGTCACGGCGGAGTGAATACGGCACCGCCGAGAGACTTGTCGGGACATACTTCGCGCACTGCACAAGGCGTAGGGGCACACCAAGCGCATCTTGCAGGCGGATTGATTGGTCCGGCGGTTTCATGCAATATATGCCACACCATTCCAAAAGCGTTTGCCGATGCTGGACATATTGATGACGGTTTAGGTGCCGAAGTGAAGTTCGATACGACAGCGGTGTTCTATCGAAGCAATGGGTCATATACATCATCAAACGCAACTTGTTCAAACACATACTGCCATGGTAATTTTCAAAATGGCAACACTGTAAATTCAATATTGTGGACGAATACATCGGGAGTGAATGACGTTATTAAATGCGGAACTTGCCATGGTGATCCTACGAAGTCTGATCTGGAAGACCGTGCACGACCGACGACCGTTTCACAAGGCGGCACGCATCCGGACAAGGGCGCGTTCGGAACAACAAAATGTATGAATTGCCACGGCTATGTTGTTGATGAGAATCTGAATTTTAGAAACAAATCGTTACACATAAACGGAAAGGTTGATTAGAGAGTTTTTATGACTGACAGAGGCGATGGGATCAATTCACCGAACAAAAGAAAAACAACACACTTAGAAAGGAGCAATACCTTAATGAAAAAGTTAGTTGCCGTTCTTTTCGTTGCACTTGCTTTTTCTCTCTTTGGCTGTAAGGGACCGGAAGGACCAGTAGGCCCTGCCGGTACAGGAGGCAAAGATGGAAAAGATGGGCAAAATGCCGGCTTTGTGTACTTCGACGGTTTTAAAGATAGCTTGAAGTGCTCAACGTGCCATACGCCCGGTGTCGATACGACGTTTTATGTTCAAGGTCGTGTTGTAGAATGGAACAACTCAAAACACAACATCGGCGGCGATATTGACCGTAACGCTGCGAATTGCGCCGGTTGCCATACGACAGAAGGATTCTTGGATCGTTCAAAAATGAACTTCACCACGCAGTTTTCATGGGCCGATAAACTTCATCCGAGTCCTCCGGGCTGCTTTGCGTGCCACGCGCCACACGGACGCGGTGATTTCAAGATACGAGATTCTTCCGCTGTTACATTGACCAATGTATTTGTCGGCGGGTCTAATGTGACATTTAATCTAAAGAATTCCTCGATGCTTGCATCGGGGTCATAAAGTACGATCGGATTTTTTATTCAACCAAGATACCTCGACGCTTGCGTCGAGGAGA